>CANSRH010000001.1 GCA_947649365.1 uncultured Mycoplasmatota bacterium
TTATTGTATAGGTGCTTTGGCTATTTTGTTTGGAATTTTTCATTTGGTATCTTATTATCAATTGAAAAAAGAATTGAAAGTAGAAGATAATCAAAAATTGGTTTTAGGAACAAGTTCTATTTTTATAGGAATTGTTACCATTTTACTAGCAGGAGCGATTGAAGCTTTTCTACGGTTTATTTTAGGTTTTCTTTTGCTGGTTCATGGTATAAAGAAAATCATTGTTTCACTCAATCAAAAAAATTATATTTTGTTATTAGAAGGTATTCTTTTTGTAGGAATAGGGCTTTATACTGTACTAGCCGAAAATATTATTTTCCAAATCGTGGGTGTCTTATTAATTGTTTCTAGTGTTATTGATTTTATAGCATTTATTAAAAAAAGAAAGTTTACTTAGTAGAAACTTTCTTTTTTGATGTTGTATTCTTTTTTTGTGTTGCCTCTTTTTTTGATTCAGCAGTCGTTGTTTTTTTAGACCCTTTTTTTGTTGTTGAAGTGGTATTTTTCCCCATTGTTGTCTTTTTTCTTGTTGGTTGTTTTTTTGTCACCGTTTTTGGAGCCTCTTTTGGTTCTGCTTGTTTTTTAGAAGTATTTTTCACTGTTGTCGTTCTTTTTTTCCCACTTTCATTTTTTCCCTGTTCTTCTGTTTTTTTGGCTGTTTCTTTTTTATTTTCATTTGTATTGATTTCTTCCGTTTTTTCTTCAGTGATTGGTGTTTTTTCTTTTGCTGAATACAATAAGAAGCCTAATCCTGCTATAGAAGTAACAAGAACTAAGATGGTAATCGCTGCTCCTGTTGTCGTTTCTTCTTTTTCTACTAAAAAGTCGCTGACTACATCTTTATAAGTCTCTTTGTTGTTGTAATAATTTGTAATGATTTCTATTAGTTCTTTATCATAAGAAGATGTGTAGCCTTGAAATGTCTTTTCTCCGATTACAATTAAAGGAACTCCTTTGACGGATTTATTAAAATGTTGGGCTACTTCCTTCATTAATGCTGCATTGTTTTCGTTGTGCCATATTTCAAACGATCTTAATTTAAAATATTTTCCATATTCTTTTACATTGTCTTTTAAAAAGTTTAAAAAGTTTTGACAGTACCCGCATCGATCTCCTCGAAACATATAGATGGTAATTTGATTACTGGTTTCTTTGTAATCAGATAAGTCGTAATCTATTTTTTCTTTTTTTAGTGTTTCTTCTAAATTAAGTGCAGTATAGGATTTCGCATAAGTATGCATGGGTATTCCTATTAAAAATGCAATAAACATCACTATTTTTCCTATTTTTTTCATCAGTTATTCCCTCTCTTCGTCACTATTATACAATTTTTTTAGAGTCTTGAAAAGAATTTCATTTTTTTTATAAAAGATTGTTGGTACTTTTTCAAGTAGTCTTTTTATTCATGTTTTACTTTTAATATTGGAGTTATTTTTTCTTCAGGTTCTAAAATAAAATTTGTAAAAGATTCTTTTATTCGTTTTAATTCTTCTTTTCTATATTTCAATTTTTCTTTGATTTCTTTTACTTCTTTTAAGGCTTGTGTCTTTTTTAGTTGCAACAAGAATTTGTTTTTTTGTTTTGTTCTTTTAAAAATTGTAAAATCAATATGGTATGGTTTTATTAGTTCTATTAAGAAAAAAAGATCTTGTTCTTCAAAAGAACGGAGTTTATTAAAATAAATGGCATCTGTTTCTTTTACAATATCAATCAGTCCATTTTTTGCTAACTTTTTTAATACGGTTTGGGGTAAAATAGAAGAATGACATACATAAGGATATTTTGGATTGTTTGTTACTAATTCTTGAAAAAAATTAAATATATGTTTAAAGTAACATTCTTTTTCTTGCTCATAAAAGAGCGCTTGTAAGAAATACTCGCAAGATGAGTCATTTTTATTTATTTCAAAAATCAAATGATTATTATCCAATTTTACTTTTAATTTGAAGGAATCTTTATAAAACGATTCCCATGGTAGAAGACTTAATTTTAATCTTATGCTAGTTAGTTTTTGTCTTATTTCTTTCTTTTTCATGACATAAATCTCTTCTCTTTTTTACATATTATACACTTTTTAAAAAAAAGGAAAAGAAAAAGAGGAGTTTTATTCCTCTTCACATGCACAATCTTCACAAGTACATTCTAATTTTTCTTTGGTTTGTTGTATTTTGGATGCATCTACATTTTCGGTTTGATAAAAACCTACTGTTTCCATAGACTTAAAAATTTCATAATGCATTTTGGATGCCTCTTGCAAGGCTTTTCCAAATGTTACAAATACTCGTTCGTTTGAAGATTCTATTACTCCATGCATGTACAAGTCATTTATGACTTTGCTTCCGAACATTATGTTTTCCATCAAATATTTATCATCCATTAGTTTTCTTCCTCCTTTAATAAATCCATAAACATGGTTAAAATTGACGTATGTTTTTTCCCTATTTTTTTTACTACTTTTCTTAAGATTTCATCGGTTAGGCAATCTTCTACTTCTTTACATGTAGTAATCATATATATTTCATGATTGATTGCATCTTCTACATAAAGTAACTCTTTTTCTGTCATAATAAAACACCTCCATTTGTAGTATGGAGTGTTTTTATTATTTTAAGTTGTTAGAAATTGGAAATTTAAAACAAACTGATTTGTTCTCTTGTTGGAATTTTTCTTTTGTAATCCGCAATTATTTCACTCATATCACAGAGAATATGGTTTTTACTACATTCGTTTACAAAAAGCTCCAATAAATCTTTATAACGCAATGGATTGGCAACTAAATTTTTTTCATATACTGCTTTGTAGTCGATGGACAATCCTGGATATAATTTATCAATGTGTTCATAATAATATTCTCTGGCTTTTCTTCTTAACGTCATTCCCATTTTGGTATAAATAAATTTAGCATCCTTTTCTTTTGCTTTGTGAATCAGTGTTTTTATGTTGTCTTCACTATCTGTAATAAAAGGTAATACTGGAGTCATGAGAATTCCTGCATAGATATGATTGTCTCGTAGTTCTTTTAACACTTCCAATCGTCTAGTGGAAGAAATTACGTTAGGTTCTAAAACTTTCGCCAAGTCATCTTCATAAGTAGTGATACTTATTTTGATAATCACATTATTTTTTAGAGCAATTTCTTTTAGTAAATCTATGTCTCTTAAAATTAAATCGCTTTTGGTATCTATAGAAACCCCAAATTCATATTTTTTGATTAATTCTAGAGCTCCTCTTGTTATTTTGTATTTGCTTTCTAATTCGTTATAAGGGTCTGATAATGTCCCAAAGCTTACTACTCCTTTGTATTGTTTACTTGCTAGTTCTTCTTCTAATATTTTTAAAGCATCCACTTTGCTTCTTATCTCATCAAAGTTCTCAATGTGGTAAGCATCGCTTCTTGAGTCACAATAAATGCAACCATACGTACAACCTTTGTAAAGATTCATGTGATAATCAATTCCAAACCATCTGCTACCTTGGTCGCTTTTGGTCATAATTGTTCGCGTTTTCACATATTCCATAAAAACCACCCGATATCTGCTTAAATTATAGCAAATTCCTGAAACAAAGTCTACAAATATGAAGATTCCTTTTTCACTCGTTGTCTTTTTAACTCACAATTTCTAATGGCAAAATCATAATGTGTTGCAACATATTCTTCTGCTACTTTTTTATTATGTAATAATTGACTTAGTGTATTTATCATACATAATCTTTTGGAATTTAATGATTTGGATTTTTTTTCATAAATTTCATCTAATAATATCATTTTTAATGTACTTTCATCTATATGAATTGCCTCTTTATCTACAGTACTATATTTTCTTCTTTCTGTATAAGCACGTGTTTCATAAGAGCCACTGGTATTAAATCCGTCTTTATAATGCCAATCGTTTTCATTGCGATAAAAATTGTAAATCTCTTCATAATTTGTATTCTCTTTTGTTCCTTTGATATTTATGACATTTATGTCATACCCATTGTCTTGTTGATTTACTACCATATTTTCTATTTTTATTACTCCGCAAATATCAAATTCTGCTATTCCATTTTTCGAGAATAAAAATCCACAATTTCCTAAAGCATACTTTTCACTATCTTCAAAAAGTTGTATTCCTTTTATATTTGCCCCAGTGAATTTCGCTCCTTTTAAAGTCTCTAAAATAGTGATTTTTTCTTGGTATGGCTTTGTCTCAAATTGATTTTGTAAGGATATTTCTTTTTCTAATAAATTTCTCATTTCTTCATTATTTGTCGTGCCTAAATAATAATCTTCATAAAGTTCAAAATCATTGCATGCTCCACAAAGTCCTTCTATACATAAAATATCACAACACTTTTCATTGACATTAAAATCTCTTGCAAAAATAATTGCTACTTTTCCGTGATGGTTCCAAATATTTCTACTATGTTGTCGATAAGAATAAAACATCGTAATTGAGCTTAAGTTTTTATCGATAGTTGCAACAATTCTTTCTTCTTTGTCTATAAAATAATTTTTTTTCTTTCCAGAAACCATAGTAAAATTTTTATATAATATTGAAAAAATCATTTCATATGATAGTTTCATCTTTCTTCCCCCCTTTTTTAATTGTTTATTATGATAACATACCCCCCCCCCTGTCAATTTTTTCTTTAACACATTTAAAACGTTTAGAATATAATACATTGGAATTAAAAGGAGGAAAATAAATTGAAAAGAAAAGTTTTGGGGGTTATTTTAGGGTTACTTGTTGTTTTGGTTTTAACAGTTACTATTGTTAAATGGAATAACTCGTCTAAAAATGAAAACTTGACAAACATTCAACTTGCAGAGGTGACACATAGTGCTTTTTATGCTCCTCTTTATGTAGCTATGGAAAATGGTTATTTTAAAGAGAATGGCATAGAAATAGAACTACTTCTTACACCAGGAGCAGACAAGGTGGCTGCCGCTGTATTATCAAATGATGTACAAATTGGTTTTGCTGGACCGGAAAGTGCTATCTATGTTTATCAAGGAGGAGAAGAAGATTTTCTTGTTACATTTAGTGGTTTAACAAAAAGAGATGGACAATTTATTGTTTCAAGAGAAGAGAATAAAGATTTTTATTTGGAAGATTTGAAGGGAAAAGAAATACTTGCTGGACGTCTTGGAGGAATGCCTGTTTTGAATTTTCAAAATGCGCTTAAAAATGAAGGGGTTAGTGAAAGCGACATCAAGATGAATACAAGTGTAGAGTTTGCTTCTTTGTCTGGTTCTTTTATTTCTGGCATGGGAGATTACGTTAATTTATTTGAACCGAATGCTACGAAATTAGTAAAAGAAGGGTATGGTTATATCGTTGGAAATATTGGTGCTTTTTCTGGAGAAGTTCCTTATACCGCTTTTTATGCTAGAAAAAGTTATTTGGAGAATAACGAAGAAACAATAAAGAAGTTTACAAATGCTATATTAAAAGGGTTACAATTTGTGAGTGAACATTCTAGCGAGGAAATTGCTCATGTAATTTTACCACAATTTCCTGATATTTCTTTGACGGATTTAACAAGTATTGTAGATAATTATAAAAAATATGATTCTTGGCTAACTACTCCATTTGTTACAGAAGAAAGTTATAAAAATTTACAAGATATTATGAAAGATGCTAACTTATTAGATTCTTATGTTCCTTATAATGAATTAGTTCGAAATGTAACAAATGACTAAGATTTTAAAAATTAAAAATTTATCCAAAAAATACCATACCAAAGAAGGAGAAATTCTTGCCATTCAAGATATTTGTATGGAGGTAGAACAAGGAGAGTTTGTTGCTCTTCTTGGTTCTTCTGGCTGTGGGAAATCGACTCTTTTAAATATAATTGCAGGACTCGATACAGAGAGTTCAGGAAGTATCGCGTTTCAAAACAATGATTATAAAATTGGTTATATGTTTCAAAGTGACTCTTTGTTTCCTTGGCTTACGATTTTTGAAAATTGCATGCTTGGCTTAAAGATTCGTAAAGAGGATACGGATGAAAATAAAGAATATGTTTTACATCTTTTAAAAAAGTACAATTTGTTTGATTTTAAAGATAAATATCCTACTTGTTTGTCTGGTGGAATGAAACAAAGAATTGCGCTTATTCGTACCCTTGCTTTACAACCAGATGTGCTTTTGTTGGATGAGGCATTTAACGCTTTGGATTACCAAAGCCGCTTGGCAATTAGTAACGATGTGTATGAGATTATTAAGAAGGAGAAACAAACCGCTATCATGGTTACTCATGATATTTCTGAGGCAGTTTCGATGGCTTCAAAGGTTTATGTATTGTCAAAAAGACCTTGTACGATTAAGAAAGTGTATGAAATTCAGTTGGAACATCCTTCTAACCCTATAGAGAATCGTAAGGATAAAAAGTTTATGGAATATTATGATTGTTTGTGGAAGGAATTGGATGTTAATGTCTAAAGAACAAAAAAATTATTTGTTTCAAATGAAAAGAAATCGATTTTTAATTGTAGGAGTTCAGATTTTTCTTGTTCTTGTCTTTCTTCTTTTGTGGCAAGTACTAGCGGATAAGAAATTAATTAATCCATTTATTTTTTCTAGTCCCAAAAGAATCGTGGAAACAACGATTTCTTTGTACCATCGCTATGATTTAATCGCTCATATTTTAACTACATTGTATGAAACGATGCTTGCTTTTGGCTTGGGGATTGGTCTTGGATTTGTAATTGCAGTTCTTCTTTACGAGTTTAAAACTTTAGCGAAGATCGTTGATCCTTTTTTGACAATGCTTAATAGTTTGCCGAAGGTAGCATTAGGGCCTATCATTATTATTTGGGCAGGAGCGAATACTAGAGCAATTATTGTAATGGCACTTTTGATTAATTTGATTATTAGTATTATTACAATTTATAATGGATTTTTAAGTACAGATTCTTATAAAATTAAACTTTTACAGTCTTTTGGTGCTAGTAAGTTACAAATTTTGACGCAACTTGTGATTCCTGCTTCTTATAGTACGATTATTTCGTCCTTAAAAATTAATATTTCTATGTCTTTGATTGGAACAACCACATATATGGAGAAATTCGTTTTTAAAATTTAATCTATTTTATTTTGTAATAGATTTTTAAATTATTATTATCAATTACAATTTTATCAATAATACATTCAATAACTAATCGTTGTTCTTCAAATGTCATCATATTCCAGAATGTTCTTAAATTTAATACCATGTTTTTTGTAGTTTCTATTTTTTCATTACTTGTTTTTGCTACATCTAATTCCTTTTGAATCTTTTCTCTCTCTATTTGTAATGTCTTTAATTTATCTTTAATTTCAACAATATCAATACCTTCTGAAATACAATTTAAAAGATTTTCTATCTGTTTCGTAATTTTGACAAAACGATTTTGTAACTCATCTATTTCACTTACACTGGCTAGTGAAAAAGTATCCTCTAACTTTTTTTCATCTAAAGACATCATAAATATTTGTTCTAAAACAGCATCTTCAATTTCAAATGAATCAACTCTTTTATTTTTACAGTTAGGATTTTTAATAAATTTAGGTTTGCTTTTTTGTTGGGAATAACAATAACAAATAATTCTTTGCCCCCACTTTTGATAGCGATATTTTGCTCCACATTGCCCACAATAAATTTTTCCTGATAAAAGATAATGTCTTGCTGTTCTAGTTTTACTTCGCATTTTGTTCATTCGAATTATCTCCTGATAAGTTTCTTCGGACACAACAGGTTCATGACACCCATCAAATATTTCACCTTTATATGGAACTTTACCAGTATTAGTAATACTTAGTATTCTTTTTTCAACTAGGCTTTCATCCATTCCCACTATTGTTGCTATTTTATTAAAACTTTTCCCACCTAAATAAAGTGAAATCATTTTATTTAGAACTGTAACTTTTTCATGGTTAGAAACTAATATTCCTTTTTCTTTGTCATAATCATATGGAAATGGAATCTTACCTCCACCTCGCCATAGACCTGCTTCTGCTCTTTTTTTTAGTCCTAATCTCGTTCTTTCTAAAATAGTTTCTCTTTCTAATTGAGCAAAAACAGATAAAATTCCTATCATAGCTTTACCAAATGGAGAGGTTGTATCAAAATTTTCTCTTATTGAGATAAAACCTACATTATATTTATTAAATACTTCTTCTATTAAAAATAATGTATCGCGTTGACTTCTTGATATACGATCTAGTTTATAAACAATAACGCAATCTATTTTTTTATTTTTTACATCATTTATTAAATTTTGAATTGATGGTCTATTTAAATCTTTACCGCTAAAACCGCCATCAATATAAAATTCATAAGAATCAAATTCTTTGCTTTTAGCAAAATTTACTAATAATTCTTTTTGGGCATCTATAGAATAACCTTCAACTTGCATATCCGTAGATACTCTTGCATAAAGTCCTGCTTTTATTTTGTTTCCTCCTTTTCTTATATAAAAGCATTTATAGTAAAAAAATCTTGCTCTTATATATTACCATGATTTTAAGATATTAAAAAGAGAATACTCTACATATTCTCTAGTTTAACATTTGCTACATATTTTTTTATTATTTCATATAGTATTGAAATATTTAATTGAACATCTTTTAAATTGATTTCTTCATTATACAAATTATAATTAATTACTTGAATAATAAATCACCTAATTAATTATATTTTTAGTTTTAAAAAAAAGAACTTCTATAATAAATCTCTAATTTTCTATATCAATAAATTTTCCTGTTTTACTACTCCAATGCTTTATTGTTCTATCAATATATTTATCTGAAATCAACTTTAAATTTTCACCTCTAACATGCTCAGTTAAAATAAGCTGAGGCATTATTCCTGTTTCTTTTTGAATAATATCAAACTCATCAAAAATTGTTTTAAAGATTCTACTGATTGCATCAATATCATTTGATATATTATTCCCATTTGCAGAATTATAATCAGGAAAATAAATTTGACTTGGTTGATCAAAAAATAAAAATAATAACATAGGAGATTTTTCATGTCTTTTTGTAAATGAATGTAATAAGCTTAAAAACAATGCTATATGACATGATAACCAATTAGCACCACTTCCCATTTCACTATATCCTACTTTTTCTCCATCTTTAAAATTATACAAATCAAATGTTTCTAAATCAAATTTTAAATTTAATGGATAGAAATCCTCTTCAAAATCCAATGTTTGAGCAATTCTGTTCATATTTGAATTTATTTCATCACTTATTTTTTGAATTTCACCTTTTAAGTTAAACTTTTCTAATATTTTCTTAAGTTCATCACTTTTTTCTGATAATTCTTTTAATCTATCACTATATCCCATATAAACCTTATCTATCAAAATTTCTAAATAATACTTTATTCGAAGTTTTGCATTAATTTTCTTTTCTTCTTTGTCAACTAACTCATTATTATTTAAGTAGTGATCTTCTATATACTTTTTCTCCTTATAAAGGAATTTTAACTTTTTATTTTTATCATTTAGCAATTTTGAAAGTTTTCTTTTCTCCTCAAGAAAATGCTTGTTAGTTGCACATGCAAAATTTCTTTCTAATTTTAATTTATTTTTACTTTTTATCATTTCTTCAAAATCTGCATTTATTTCATCTACAAAATTTTTACAAATAGGACAAATATACTTTTCATCATTATGACTAAGATTTGCTATCTCAATAGCACTATCTATACTATCTAAATATGAGAAAATATCATGATTTGTATCATTTATACTATCTATTTTTAGTTTTATATCAGAAATTTCTATACTTAAACTTTCAATATCGTGTTTAATACTTGCATAATTATCTACTATGTCTTTATTGATAAAATTAAAATCATCAGATGGCAAATTACTTGCAAATTTTATTAATCCATCAGTATCTAACTTTCCAACATACTCGGGAACATCTTGACCAATCAAAGCATAATACTCAGTTAATAAAGGAAACAATTCTTCTAACATTTTATGATAAGATTTTTCTTCTAATTCTTTTCTTCGAGTAACATTTCTAATTTCCTGTTCTATTTCTTTTAATTCTATTAAAGTAGAATAATACTGCTGATCAACTATTCCAGCAAATATTGGAAATTGCTCAATTACCTGCATTCTTTTTTCGCTATCGGTAAATCTACTAAATAAAACAAATTTATTTGCTATATTACTTTGATGCTGAAACACATATGAAAGCATATTCCTAATTGATGCCTTTCCTTTATTTTGAATAAAAGGATTAGCATTTAAATTTGTTACTGTCAATCCTAAATTTTCTTCTATTATTTTTTGAATATCTTTAGGATTAGAGAAAGAGGTAAAATCATCAATATTAATATTATCAATAATAACTTCCGAAGAGTCAAACGTTAAAGCCATTTTACCATCTGAAGCTCTCCTAGCAATTATCATCGCTTTTTCACCTATACAAATAATTAATGTATATATTGTACCATAATTCTTTATAACACCTTTGGGTACTGGATTTCTACTAGAACATAAACAATAATCAATGATTTCGATTAAAGCGCTCTTTCCTGTTTTAGATTCTCCAGTAATTATATTTATCCCCTTCTTAAATTCAAGCAAACTTTTTGAATTTTCATCTTTAAAAACTATAATTCCCTTAATATATTTATTCATATTAGATTCCTTTCATCAGTTCTAGAAATTCATTAATATTATTTTTTGATAAAATAACGCCTAAATAATAAGATGATCTAATATACTCCTTGATGTCTTTATTTTTTATTCTTTCAAATGATTTATCAATGTTTTTATTAATTATAAATCCCTTTGAATCAATAGCTATCTCATTTTTTGTACTTAAAATAATAATGACCTTTTGTGTTAAATTTATTAAATCAGTATTATTTTGAAAAATGCTATACAAGTCTATTTTTGAATTAAGACTAACTTGATTATTATAATATTTTTTATTAGATGCAAATAAAGAATATATATCGCTTCTATTGTTTGCACTATTAAGCTTCTTTCTACAGTCACCATTATAAATAATAGGAAGAACAAACATTAAAACACTGTAATGCAAATCTTTTTGATATCCACAAATAAAACTATGAATAATTTCACTTGAAAAAAAAGGACTATTTATTATTCTATTTATTTCAATTGCACCCATTACTTATCCTCCAAATGCCAGGTGAATTTATTACTATCAACCATATTATGCACTACTCCTCTCTTTATTGATTCAGAATAAAAAATAAGTGAAGATTCGACTTTAGCATCCATTCCTTTATGATAAAAAACTTTCGAACCGTTTATAATATCTGCTATTGATTCAATCCTACACATATCTTTAATATTGTGTATCTTTAAATCTAAGTTATCAACATATTTATTATACTCTCCTGTAAATGCTGGATTCTTTTTAAATTGAGCATTAAGATTTACATTAGCTTTAAAATAGTCCATAATTGCTGAATCAATTTGTTCATCATACTCAATCCTTTTTATTTCTTTCACGAAATTTTTCTCTAAATATTGTAATTTTTCTTCTTCTGTAAGTTTATTGTTTGAAGCTAAATCATCAATTATAAATCCAACTTCTTTTACATTTGGTCTTAAACTACGTAAAATCTCAATAATTTCATTATAGCTTATTTTCCAATCTTGTTTGTTCTTAACAACTGGAATATTAATTAAGTTTGCATATAAGCCATTAAAAAGTATTTCTTTTTCATTATCTAAATAAAGCTTAAATATCTGTGCATTCATAACTTTCTTTTTTATATCCTTAAATCCTTCTTCATTACTTTCTATTCTAAATTTTTTCAATATTGTCTTTAATTCTGAGTAATTATCTTTAAAAAATATTAAGTCATAATATTTTTTTCTATCTTGATTAACTTGTTTTTTATTTTTATCTTCTTCGTATATTTTATAAATAATTCTGTATTTTTCAAGTTCATCTAGCGCATTCCAATTATGAAATATACTAGTGTTCTTTATCTCAGAAGTAGTGTATAAAATTAAAGATTGACAATTTAATGAAACATCTAAATTCAAAAGCCAATTATAAAGAGTTTTCCAAAAATCATCACTACGAGGGGTTAAATTATTTGAACAATCATGATATTTTATTTCATATTGTTCTATAACATTTTCTTCATTATCTAATATTGTTACATCTCCTAGTGATTCTACTATAATTGAACCATTGTCTAGAACTAGGCATTTTGCTGCTGCAAACATATATTGATAAAAGTAACCCATTATCTGATCTGTGGCATCTTGTTTTTTTCTTGACATTTATTATCACCTCAAAACTCTAAATATGAATTTATTTTTGAGATTTATTATAACACATTTTCAAATTTTTTCTAATCATTTATGTCATTATTCTTCATATCTGCTATAAATATATCAAAATCTGATTCAAATAGTTTATCCTGTGTTACTCTATATTTTTCAAATTCACTTAATGCTTTATCAACAGCTATCTCATGTGATATTTTACCTGCATCTTTTAAAATATCTAAATCGTCTGCTAGTAAATATTTATCTATTCTTGTACTCCAATCTTCCATAGTCATAGGTATATGTCTTTCTGCCCTTCGTTCTGCAAGTTCTAAAAATGCATTCACTATTCTTTCTAAATCTTTTATTTCTTCTTTAGTTAAATAATTTTTAGCAATTATAACATCAGATTCCATTATTTTTCCTTTTGGAGAATTCTTCCAAGAAGTTAAATTCATATTTTGTTTTGTATGATCTGCTCTATTATAGATAATCTCTGCTGCAGTTTGATGAGTGATGGCATAATGCATTTTATTTTGTACTTTTTTAAAAAACTCAATAGTCGTTGGGGCTTTAGCATCATAATCAATACTCGTAGCATAAATATCGGTAATTTTTTGATAAAATCTTCTTTCACTTAAACGAATTTCTCTAATTTCTTCTAAAAGTTTTTCAAAGTAATCTTTATTTAAAAATGAGCCATTTTCCATTCTTTTTCTATCTAATACATATCCTTCAATAGTAAATTTCTTTAAAACACTAGTTGCCCATCTTCTAAATTGCGTAGCTCTTCTAGAATTAACTCTATAACCTACAGATATAATAGCATCTAAACTATAAAATTTCATTTTTCTTTTTACTTTTCTATTGCCTTCAGTTTGAACTATTGAAATTTCTTCAATAGTTGAATTTATATCTAACTCATTTTCATCAAATATATTTTTCAAATGAACATTAATATTATCAATTCCTGTATTAAAAAGTTCAGCCATTGCTTTTTGTGTCATCCATAAATTCTCATTTTCATATCTAACTGAAATACCCTTTTCTTGCTCTTGAGTTTTAAAAACTAAAAATTCTTCTGTACTACTAATAACTTCTAAATTATTCAAAATAACCATCCCCTTCTTTTTAATCTTAAATAGGACTAGGATTATATTATATCAGATTTAAATTAGACAATAAATGATTTTAATTACTAAAAAATATTTCTCCGTCTGTCCTTAATCGGCGTAATTATGGGTGAATTTTTGGTTAGTAAAAAAGGTATTGGATACTTAATCATTTATGGAACACAAGTTTTTAATTTAAATATTGTTATGAGTGGTATTGCTATTCTTATTTTTATCTCTTTTGTTTTGTATCAACTGATTGATAAATTAGAGAAAATTTTATTAAAAGAAAAGTAAGTAACTTTGAATTCTCAAAAGTTACTTACTTTTTTAATTTATATATTCATGCTGTTCACTTGTCCATGCTGGTGTACAAGACACTGCTGCTTCGAAGTTACCATTAAAAGCATAGCATTCATTTTTATTAATAAGTATTACATCTCCTTGTTGAAAATTTATTATTTCATCACTATCTTTCACGTACATAGTTCCACTTCCATTGATAATATATAACAATTCTTTACAATTTGTATTTACTTGAAATCCTTTTTTGGGGCTTCTACTATTTATTTTTATTACTGCAAAATTTATATCTTTATCAGTTGAAGGATAATCCATGCCTGAATAGCCATCTCCACTATAAAACTCCGCTTGTTCTTTTTTTATAAATTCCATTTCCTTCTTTCCTTTCTTTAGTATGTATTTTACATGTTCCTTTCTCCATACAAAAAGCTTATTCTGTATGGAGAAAGGAACAGTATTCTTGTATAGAAATAATATGACCTAGTTTCACTTGTCTTTCAGCAATATCTGAACACAAACATATTAAATTATTAAGTTCTTTTATTTCTTCTAATAGATAATTTTTTAGCAATTACAACATCTGTTTCAAATATTTTTACCATCAGTGCATTTTTCCATTCATTTAATCCCAAATGACATTAATTATCGTTATTTATTTCTTTTAGTTCAATATTCATAATTTTCAAATAATCTTTTTCGGCTTGTGTTAAATGATTTTTCATGTATTTATCGTATTCTTTATGTGCTTTTTTTAATGCTTCTTCATGTGAAATAGTTCCTTTCGAATTTAATATATCATTATGCGTCATTTTCAAGAAACTATCTAGCTCTTCTTTCCAATCTTGCATTGTCATTATTTTTCTTTTTAAAGCATTAATTTCCGCTACATCAAGATACGCCGAAACCAATCTATTTAGAATTTGCAATTCTTCATACGTTAAATAGTTTTTAGCAATTTCGGTTTCTTTTCTTGTAGGCATATCTCCTTTAAAATTCGTAAGTCCTATATTATTCTTACTACTATCAGCTCTATTATAAACTATTTCGGCTGCTGTATTCTTTGAAATTGCATAATGCATTTTATTTTGCACTGTTTTAAAAAAATCAATTGTAATTTCTTTTTTAGGATTATAATCAATTGAAGTAGCATATATATCTAATATTTTTCTCCAAAATACTTTTTCACTTGATCTTATATCTCTTATTTTATCAAGAAGTTCATCAAAATATGGATCATTTCCATTATTTTTAAATCTTTCAACATTCAAATTATATCCTTTTACTAAATATTCTTTTATCTTTTCATTAGCCCATATTCTAAATTTAGTTCCTTGATTCGATTTTACACGAAATCCAACTGCAATTATCATATCAAGATTATAATAATTCGTTGGTTTTGTAGAAAATTCGGAATTTCCGAATTTTCTCATAGTATTTGTCTCTAATAATTCATTTTCTAAATATATATTTTTTATATGTTCATTAATCGTTGATTTAGCTTTATTATATAACTTACTTATTTGTTCTTGTGTAAGCCAAATATTTTCATCTTCTAACATAACTTCAACTTTTATATCATTATCTAATTCATATATTAAAAAATTATTTTCTTTCATATATCATAATCTCCTTGAAAATAATAGAAATTTTAATAGTTAAAACTCCATTATCTTTTATATTAAGTCGTTTATTATCATATTCTCGAATTCATGTCATTTCGATTTCTTTCTTTTTGAACTACTCTAATTTTTTGAGTAGTTGAATTTTCTTTTGATTCATAAATTTCATTTAAGTAATAACTAAGTGTATTGGTTTTAACATTAAATAGTTCTGCCATATTTTTTGAGATTAACCAAAAAATCTTCATTCTCATAAAGTACCTCAATAAACTTATTTGTATTTGCACTTTGCTATAAAATTAAATCTTTTAGTTTTGTCTATTTGCATTTTACAATTCTCCCTTACAATAAATCAATATATCTACCAAAATCACAATGATTATAAATTTCTCTAGGTATAAGGCTCTGTTAAACTTAATACTTTCATCACTTTACCTCTTTAAAAGCATTTCTACTCCATAACCAAAGTGGAGTATGAATATCAATTGGTTTATATTTTGTTCCCTTAAATAACTCATTCCATCTGTCAATGACTATCAATTGGACATCATTTCTATTTAATTCCTTATCTGTAATCAGTCCTAATTTGTGTGTTGCTTTTGTTTTTGTAAAACTACTTTATATTTAGTAAGTGCATATTGTACTTCTTCAAAATTTTTTTTCTAAGCATAGTTTTGGGTTAAATACAAATCTTGTTTCTTTATCTTCAAAAGTTTTGTTAGCACTTTCCCACAATGTATAAGAATTTCTTTTATAGTTTAATGCCATTGGCAAAGTAAAATATAAATAATTTTCTAAAGAGGATTTTTCAAAATGAGGATTTATATCTTCTGGCATTACCTCACCACCAAGTTCTCCTTTTTTATACATTAAAATTAATTTTTCAACTGTACCCAATAGTTTATCTTTATTTAATAGCATATCATTCACTTCCATTTTAATTTCTTATCTTTCAGATATTTCTTCTATTATATCATGTTCTGTTCTATTTACTTTTAAATATCATAAAAAAGTAAGTAACAATCATTGAAAAGTTACTTACTTTTATTTTAAGAAATATTTTCTTGAATCTCAAAACTTTTTACTAATTTAACTGTTTTTCCTTTTAAATCCGTAGCTATAATTTCTATTTGGTATTCTCCTTTTGGTAATTTATAATTTCCTATTTTAATGTTTACTTTTTTAGCAGCAGAATTGTCGATGATGTACATTAATTTTGATGGAAGTGAACCTTCTCCAATCACAGATAATTTAATATCATCTTGTGTAATGTTATATAGTAGTTCTTCGTTCAATGAAATTGTAAATGAGTCATTCGTGTACTTCATATCTATTATCTCTAAAGTTGTTTCTGGATTGCTTCCTTCGTCTTTCCATTCCGGAATTTTGTAGTGGTCTACAAATCCTACTCTATAGTTTCCTGCTGTATCAACAAATAGTGCCCATACTCTTGTATTTTTTGTTACATTGATGCCAGTTAAATCAATTTCTATGGTGTTGCCACCAGCGTTTAGTTTTTGATTTTTGCTATTTATTTTTCCTGTTAAAACATCACTTGCAAAAGGTGTTGTTGAGTTGTAATCGTAAATGCCACCATTCCAGTCATAGATTCCATAGTATACTACTCCTGCTTCATCGGAATTGAATTTAAATTCTGCTTTGTTTTCTGAAATTCTTTTGACATTGTCCACTGCTCCTGTGATGGTTGGTGGATTTAAGTGCGTTACAAAATCTTTTTCTATGATTTGTTCTTCATTTATTTTTATTTTAATTGTATATTCGTTATCTTTATGTCCATAATTTTTTGGAATTTCTATGATATAGGTTAATAAGTCTGGACTTACATAAAGAGTAGCATCTTTTATTGTTAAACTGCTATCGCTTGGGCAATGAATTTCAAAGTCTTTTAACGTTAATTCTTTTTCAGGAATTCGATTTAATTTGAATACAAATCGATTTTCTATTTCTTCTTTGGCATAAATTATTTCATATTTACTAGGTGTTACTTCTATTTTTTGACCACTAATTTCAATTGGTCCATATACTTTTCCAGTATTATCAAAGTATCCTTCCATTACATAATACAATTGATAGGTTACATCTGGTGTTAAATCTGTTATTTGAATACTATTGAATCCTACTTTTACATCTGCATTTTTTCCTGTTTCTTTTATAAATTCTGGTGTTTTTGTTTCTCTTGTTGTAGCTTCTTCTAGAATGTAGTAAAATTTTCCGCCTTCATCGACACCATATAATTTGATTGTTGCTTCTGTGTCTGTTGTTCTTTCGCTAGTTATATTATCTAGTGTTGGATTGGCATAATCCGTTGAAAACTCTTTGCTAATTATATTTCCATTTGGTAAGGTAATATAAAGTGCATAAGAATCATTTTTAAAATACGATGTAGATAATGTATATGTTTTTTGATCTTTTGTTGTTAGTTTAAATAAAGTTATACTTTTTCCGGCATTACAAATAACGGATATGTCTTTCATAGATAGGTCTACCGCTTCACTGAATGTGAATGTTACACTTCCTTGAGCAGTAGAACGTACATCTAATAGATTGATAGTTTCTTCTTGACGAATTAAAATGTTTTCTACATTTTCAGCAATTTCTTTGTTTGTTACATCTACATAAATTCTAGTGTTGCTCGCTTCTAGGTTTGCATTTGCAATCACACCAGTTCCTGCTACAATGGTATTTTCTCCTTTGTTGTTAAAATTAGAAATTGTGTTGTCTCCGTTGATTCTTATTGTACTTGTTTCTTGATTGGTTAACGTTTCTACAGGTGCATTCACTACTAGGTTTGCTTTTTGTTGATTCAAAAGCATTTCTGTACTTTGATTTACTACTACCACTCCTGTTGAGTTGATAATTATATTTTGACTAGGAATATTTACTACCACTTCTTCACTATCGTTTACTTCAATGGTTGCCACTTTGTTCTCTCCATTAATTTCTACGTTTTTATTGATAGAAATAAATTCTATTTGACTATTTTGTGCAATATTAATTGTAGCACCTTCTAATGCTTTGTTTATTGTTTTGTAAACAGCACTTCTAAAGGCAAATGTTTGCATCTCTTTTTCTTTTACATATAAAAATGGAATGGTAGCGTTGTTAATGTCCAATTGGTATTTTCCCGGATTTTCAAGCACTAATTTTTCTTTTATTTCAATGTTTTCTAAAACAATTTTGGCATTGTTTTTTATATCTTCTTTTATGGTTAGCGTTTTGTATTGTTTGTTCTCCACTTTGAAAATTCCATTCACTACCATATCATCTGTTATGATTAAATCTTCTAGTTCTTCTTTTGGTTCTTCAGGTGTTGATGGATTTTCTGGATTTTTAGGTGGTTCTTCAACAGATGGTTTGTTTGGATGAATTGGATTAGTAGGTTTTGGATTTTTATTTCCTATTTGATTTGGTGTTCCGTTTTCTACCATTGTATTTTCATTATCGTTATTGTTATTTTCTTCTACTTGATTTTCTTCTTTATTGGGTTCTTTTTCATTTTCTTTTGTAGTAGAATCTTCTTTCTTTTCTTCTAAAGATGGTTTTTGTCCTTCGCTAGTGTGATTTGTTAGTAGTTTTACTCCTCCACTTATTCCTAAAATAGCTATTAAAGCAATCATTATTGTTTTTGTTTTTTTCATAGTTTTCCTTTCTCCCCTCTCTATTATTGTTCATCTTTTTTGTAGAAATGTCAATTTAAATTCACTTTCTTTACATGGATTTTTTTGGAATTTTTTATTTCTACATTTCTATTTTATTTTAGTTTGATTTTAAAATGATTACAAAAAAATAAATACCTTTTTTAAAGTACTTATTTTTTTCATTCTTTTTCTTTTTTCTCTACTCTTCTTCCTTGTCCATTCTTAATAAGTTTTTAATGTCTTTTTCTGTTAATTTGGACAAAAGATTTTGGTCTCTTTCTTCTCCTTCAATTAGAGTGTCACTTAGTATTTTCTTTTTATTTTGAAGTTCTAGTATTCTTTCTTCTATGGTTCCTTTGCAAATGAGTTTAATGACTTCTACTGTATTGGTTTGGCCAATTCTATGTGCTCTATCTGTTGCTTGATTTTCTACCTGTGGATTCCACCATAGGTCTAAATGAATGACTACATCTGCACTGGTTAAATTGAGTCCTGTTCCTCCTGCTTTTAATGTGATTAAAAATACGTTGGTATTATCAGTGTTAAATTGATTTACCAGTTCCATTCTTTTTTTAGAAGATACACTTCCATCAATGATATAGGTAGATATCTTGTTGTTGTTGAATTCTTTGTTGACTATTTCTAGAGCTGTTTTGAAACTGGTGAATAGTAAAATTTTATGTCCATTTTCAATGATTCCTTTGGTTAATTCTACTAAATTATCTATTTTGGCACTTCCTCCTTGATAGTCTTCATAAAGAATTCTTGGGTCAATACATAATTGACGAAGCTTTGTTAATAATTGTAAAATTTTGAAATTCCCTTTTTGGAACCCTTCTGTTTTTATGATTTCATCCAGTTCTTTTTTGGTTTTTTCTAGTTGGGCAACATATAATTTTTTTTGTTCTTTATTTAAGTCGATTGAGATGTTGTTTTCTATTTTTGGAGGAAGTTCTTTTACTACATCTTTTTTTCTTCTTCGCAGAATAAAAGGTTTGATTTGTTCGTTTAAGACTTTTAAAGTTTCTAGTTGTTCTTCTTCTATTTCTTTTACATGGTATTTTCTTTGAAATTCTATAAGGCCTATTAAATACCCTGGCATGATAAAGTCAAAGATACTCCATAGTTCTAAAACTGAGTTTTCTAGAGGTGTTCCTGATAGGGCTATTTTGGTGCTTGCTTTTATTTCTTTTACCACTTTTGTCATTTGAGCACTGGCATTTTTGATGTTTTGTGCCTCGTCAATGGCCATTAGTTCAAATTGCATTTTTTTGTATATTTCTTGGTCTTGCCTTACTAAACCATAAGTCGTAATTAGTACTTGTACATCGATTAGATGTTCTAGTTCTTGTTTACGAGTTGCTTTGTTTTCTGCAATTACTTTGTATTTTAATTCTTTGCCAAATTTATCAAATTCGTTTTTCCAATTATAAATTAAAGAGGTTGGTGCGACAATTAAAATTTTGGCACTCTGTTTTTCTTTTAAAATTTGTTTGATTAAATAAATCAATTGAATGGATTTTCCAAGTCCCATTTCGTCTGCTAAAATTCCTCCAAAACCACATTTGTATATGTTGTATAACCATTTGATTCCAATTTCTTGGTAATCTCTTAATATTTTTTTGTCTTTCTCTTTTAAATCAAGTGGTACATCTTTGTAAGAGTTAAATTTTTCTATTAATTCGTCGAATAGGTTGTTGGTATTGATAATATGGTATTTGTCTTTTTTGATACTATCTAGATAAATGGCTCTGTATTTTGGGATTACCCCTGTACCATTTTTAATATCTTTTGTGGATAAGTCCATGTCTTTTACTAACTCTTTAAATTCTTGTAGTTCTTCATTTTCTGTTAAATCGAGTAAGTCTCCACTTTTTAAACGATAGTATCGTTTTTTATTTTGCATGCTTTCTAAAATATTCACTATTTCGTCATTTTTGATTTCTCCTAAGTTAAATTCGTATTTCATAATGTTATCTCTTCCAATAGAAAAACTAGAACGAACAGTATTTTCTTTTACTATTTTGGTTTCTTTCATTTTATCAGAGGTAAATACTTCGTACTTTTCTGCAAGTTCTAGTAAATGTTCTTCTAGAAAAAGACCTATATCGTCTAAGTCGTCCATAAAGATTTTTTTGTTGTCTAGGATAAATCCATATGTTAATAAATCTTGAACTACATTTTGTTCTTCTTCCTCATCTCTAATAAGGTTTGAGGATTCGTCAAAGTAGTCGATTTCTTGTTCTTGGTAAGTAAGTTTTAAATTGCATAGAATGCTATTTCCTTTTAAATCTAAATAGATTTTTATCTCTGGTTTGTTTCCTAAAACAATGGTATCTTTTAGATTATCATCCAAAGAAACATTATTTTTGATAATCGGTAGAACTCCATTTTTAAAAATTTCTAAATCACTTTCTAAGAATTCAATATCATGAAGTTGGTTGCTTTGCATAAGTGATAAAATTTTACTCGCTTTGGTTGGAAGCTCGTATAAGGTAGAATCTTCTATCACGTACTTACAATTGTCTGTTAATATATCAACATTTTGTTCTACTACAGATAGTTTGTAGTATTTTTCCCCTTTTTCTAAAGAAAGTTTTATAGGATTTTCATGACGAATGTTTGTTATTTTTCCATAGCCAGTAATGAAGAATATTTTGTTTTCTAAAAGCGTTAAAAAAGTAGGAAGTTGTTCAACAGATATGGCAAGATTTCGAAAGTTATAGTAGGAATTGGCTTGGTAAAGTCTTGCTAGAAAATCTAAAATTTCTTTATCTATTTTAGAAAAAAAGTGTTCTCTTGGATTGTATGTAAAATTTTTACCAAATACCATTTCTTCTTGATTGATATATGTGTTGATAAAAGCATCAAATTTGTTATTTAAACTATAAAGTTTTGATTCTCCAATTCTAAAGTTTAGTCCGATCGTGGTTTCGTAATAGTTATCGTTGAAAGTCAATTCTACTTCTAGTTCTAATTGTTTTTTTAAATTGATTTTGTTTTTGTTTGGTTCTTTATAAAATTCTTTTAATATTTGTTGGGATAAAAAAAGCTTTTTTTGTTCTGGATCTAGCGTAAATATTTCTTCTCGATAGTGGATTAAACAAGCAGCAACATGTTTACAAGTACCCCAATTTTGGAATTGCATGCAGTCACAATTAAGGCTTGTAATTTTGCTATCTTTGTAGTAAATTTCTACATCGTATATGTCTCTATAAGAGGTTTCTGATTGTACAGAAAAGTAATGAATCTCTTTTCCTGCTATGGTGTCACTATAGTTGTATTTAATGTATCCTTTGTAATAGTTTAATCCTTTTTGAAAAGAGTCTTTTCCTACAAACTTTTCTATCGTTTGTAACTCCATGTCCATACAAAATCACCTCTCACTAATTTTTTATTATAACACTTTTTTGTTTTTTTAATAAGGGAGTGTGGATAAATAGGAAAAATTGTGTATGCCTATGAAATCAAAAATAAAAAACTAAAAAAATCGTAATTGCTGTTTACGATTTCCGTATTTTCTGTTACGTTTTGATACAACTATTTCTAAATCTAGATTGATTAAAATGAATTATTTTATTCTTTTTTACTACTTTCCTTTTTTAACTTTTCATAATTTCCAGTTTTAGAATAAATTTTATAATTATGGGTTTGACGCCATTTTTTTCTTTCTTCGGTAGTCATAACAAGTACTTCTTCTGCGATATCCATATGTAATATTCCATTTAAATGATCCATTTCATGGGATAAAACTGTTGCTTCAAATCCTTCAAATATTTCATTTTGTTTTTTACCATTTCGGTCAATATATTCTATTTCCATTTTGTAAGATCTCAACACTCTTCCGCAATTGTTTAAACAACTAGCACAAGCTTCCCAATACTCTGTTAAGCCTTCTCGATTTAAAATTACTGGATTAATAACAACTCTTGCTTCATTATAATTTTTTTCTTCTTCGGAAAGAGAGTCTGTTTGTATTTTGTTTATTCTTTCTAAGTTTGTATTTTTTAAGTATATCAGTCTTTTAGGAATTTCAAGTTGAACAGCAGCCATCGCCATCACTTCATTTTCTTCGCAATACATCTCTAATTCTTTTATATTCTTATCTAGTTCGTTATCTTTTTCTATATCGACTGGAACAGATACTTGTCTTAAATACTCTTCCTTTTCTGCTATAGTAATTGCTTTTTTCATATGATACACTCCTTTTTCTTTCTTGTAATATCATTATAGACCATCATGTGTCAATCTATCATAATATTTTTTTAAACCTAAATATTTGTTATTCCATAATTTTAATTTTCCATGAAGGGAATAAGAGTATATTATTGTATTATTTTTTAACGTATCTGTATCTTCCTTCGTGTAATTCTCTTTCATTGGCATCACTTTATCATATAAAAATAATGCAGGTCTATCTTTATAATAGGTAGTCTCTATTCTAAAATATCTAAATCTATTTAATTTTTTACAATAATTTATTGTATCTTTTAAAACTTTTTCTCCATATCCTTTTCTTCTATATGCTGGCAAAATAGTAAAATAATCTAACCATATCGTATCAGGATATTCTCTAAAAACATCTACTCCCGTGATTCCAATTAAGTCTTTATCGGTATAAATGAGAAAAAAACAATTATCATCTTTTGTATTTATTGCTTTATCATATAAATTTTCATAATCAGGTTCATTGGACCAAGTATTCTTTTGAATTTCATAAGCAAAATTTAAATTATTTTTATCTAAAAGCACATAGTTTAATCCATATTGTGATTTCACTTCATCACCTTCTAAACGCATATTGTAAATTGATTAAAAGTATATTAAAACTCAAAACTTATAGTTCGAGAAATTAGTCATTCTGGTGTTCATGATGAGATTCGAACTCATGACCTCTTCCTTCGGAGGGAAGCACTCTATCCAGCTGAGCTACATGAACATAAAGAAAGAAGTTTCCTATTTTATTATACAACAAATTTCTTTCTTTTCTTTTATTTTTTTATTGTGCAATTTGCTTCTTTACAAACAATCTTTTTTTCTACTACTTTTTTCTTATCAGGACATTCTAAATAAATTTTCAAATCAAATTCTTCTGTAGCAATTTTGGTAACAATTATATAACTATTTTCTTGATTGCAAGTTTTCTCTTGATTGTTTTTGATTTCATCAATTAATTTTATTTCTATCATTTCTTTTATAACTAGAGAAACCGAATCTCCAATATTTTTGGGTAAAGGATTGCTTTTATAATATTCTGCGGTTGCTTTGGTTATTCTTTCAATATTTTTATTAAAGGTTTCGTTTTCATTTTCTTGGTATTTATTTAATCTAGAAACAACAAAGATTAAAAGTAACATAACAAAAAACAATATTCCTAATTTTATTCCTAATCTTTTCCATTCTATCTTTTTCAAAATAGAATCGTTGCTTATTTCAAACTTAGGAAACTTTCTTTCTATGTTTTTCTTTTGGTATTTATTTTTTCTATTTTTTTCTTTTCTTATATTTTTCTTTTTTTCTTCATACATATTTATCACTCTTTTTTGATTTTTTATTATACATTATCTTACAAATATTGTCAGCATAATTTTATGGTATTTTCCCTTCTTTTATGCTAGAATACTATGTACGGGGCAGTAAATGGTTTCGACAATTATTACTAGATAGGATGGCAAGTGGTAGGCATACCTAAAATGCGTTCAATAATAAATAACAAAACTAAAAAAGAAGCTGCTTTCAGCTTCGCAACTCCTGTTTTTGCCTAATTAAAGGTCTAGGGAGACTTCTACTTACTTTTTCTTATAGGGTAAGTTAGGGGTTCATACATATAAGATAGTCAATTGAGATTGTTTAAGTTTCTTTTGATGAAAATTCATTAAACTAATTATATAATAGGTACGCTATAGCCAGTTATATAATGAATTTTAAATCTAGCTAAACTTGTAGAAATTGTATCATAGGATATTTTGGACAGGGGTTCAACTCCCCTCTGCTCCACCATTGAGGTTAAAAGTCGCACTTTAGCGATTTACTTATATAAAGTTCATAGTATTTGATATTATGGGCTTTTTTCATTGTCTAAAGGAGTGATGAATTTTTATGAAAACGACCATAGAAAATTTAGAATTTCCTTGTGAAATTAAGAAAAAACTAAAAATGAAAGTTAGTATGGGAAACTTAGAAGTTGATTTTATTGATGGGCATTTGATTAAATTTGATAAAACGAATCTAAGTGTTCAAGAACCACATAAGATTATTGTTAGTAATAAAAAGAATACTCTTGTTGCTTTACTTTATGAAAATGAAGATAAAATATATCTTCCTAGTGAAAATGCAATTATATCAATAACTAAATATATCAGTATATTAAATGCAATGAATAAAATGTATTAAAAATAGATTAAATTTGTACTGAAAATGTACTATTTTTATACTAAATTTATACTAGGAATTGTATGAAATTTGTATTATTTATTGCATTGTAATTAGACTATTCCCTATGATACTATGGTAGTGTATTGAAAATTTATCGATACTTATAGAATTGCAACTTTTTTGCATGCTTTTTGCAACAATTTTGCAAGAAATTTGCAACTTTCTTGCCTAGACATTGCAAGAAACAAGTGTTATTATGATAAAGTATTGAAAAAAGTATCAATACAAGAGTATTTTTATTTCTCAAATTCTTCTCAAAAATTACACGAAATTTACTCATTTTTTACCTAGACTTTTCTTAGGTGTGGTGCTAAACTTGGTATGATAGAAAATAATTCTATCAAATATGTACTGAATAACTAACATTATATTTTTGGTTACCTAACACAAGGGAATTTTCTCTTGTGTTTTTTCGTTTTAAAAAATAAAAGAAAGGAACGTGATAAATTGAAAGAAGAAAACGAAATCATTTGTGGTCTTTATCCTCGTGTTTCAACTGAGGATCAAAGTAGATTTGGTCATAGTTTAGATGAACAAGAAGATAGACTACGAAAACTATGTGAATTTAAAGGTTATAAAATATATAAAGTATATCGTGAAGAAGGAGTTTCAGCAAAAAATACGAATCGACCAAAATTTAAAGAAATGATACAAGATATGAAAGATGGTAAAATAAACAAAATTATTGTTTATAAACTAGATAGACTTACTCGTTCTATTAAAGACTTGGAAACAATTTGTACTCTTTTAGAGGACTATCATTGTGATTTAGAAAGTGTTGCTGAAGAAATCAATACTGGAAATGCAAATGGTAAATTCTTTATTCGTATGCTTACGATACTTGCTCAACTTGAAATTGAAAGAACAAGCGAAAGAACAAAGTTTGGGCTTGTAGGAGCTGCTAAAAAGGGTCATATTTCGGGGAAACCAGCACTTGGATATACTAAAAAAGGAAAAAGCAAAAAATTAGTGATTAATGACTTAGAGTCAGAAGTAGTAAAAAGAATTTTCAATATGTATTTAGAGGGTTCATCCGTATGTTATATATGTGAGAAATTTAATGAAGAAAATGTTTTAAATCGACATTGGGCAACTACTACTGTCGATAAGATATTATCCAATAAAATTTATATTGGTAATATAGAACATGGGAAAAGAGATAAAAAGAATTCTCAAATATTTGAAAATGTTGTACCAACTATTATTGATAAAACTACATTTGAATGTGTACAAAAGAGAAAAGAAAAGAATCTCAAAAACTTCAAAAGAAAAAGAACTTATATTTTTATGCAAAAGATACTTTGCCCTAAATGTCATAAAATTATGGGTGGAGAATCTAGTACAAGTGGAACTGGAGATAAACATATTTATTACAAATGTAATTGTTGTAAGAAAAGAATTAGTGAGAAAAGAATAGAAAAAGAACTCTTAAAATTTTTAAATGATATGTTAGATTTTTTTCTTATCGTAGATAATTCTTTTAAGCCATCAATGTGTAGAGATATAGAACAAGAAATAACAAAATATGAAAAAATGAAAGCTGAAATAAACGATAAGATAACAAAAATAAAAAAAGAATTTATGGATGGAGAAATTGCTGCCAAAGTTTTTGAAAAAGAACTCCATTATTTAGAAAAGGAAATCAAAAATATAGAACTTAAAATTATTGAATTAAAGGACTTGAAACAAAGCAATGAACATAAACAAGATGTCGAATTATTTTTTAATGTAAAAGAAATAGAAAAGTTAAAATTGAAATCAGAGTATGTGAAAGAACATAATTTATGGAATCAGTTGAGCCAAGAACAAAAACAATATATCATAAACAAATATATTGATGAAATAGAAATTAGTAGCAATAATAACCACAATGTTTCTATTTTAAATATTATCTTCAATAAAAATGAGATTGAAAATATTGGTCTTATGTTTAGAAATGATTGTTTTGATATGATAGTAAATGTAGAGGATCGAGATATTATTTTATCCCATGTAAAAAGTGATGAAGAAACAAAAAGTTATATAAGTACATTAAGAAATTTTTATAACATCAAAGAAACTACGATACAAACTGAATTATTTGATATAGCAAAATTTAATTCAAATGAAGTTATACAAATAATTCCACAAGAAAAGAAATCTAAATTTGAAAAAAATAAATTTACAATACTACAAATTGAGGTATAGAAATGTATCTCTTTTTTATTGGCAGAAAGGGGGCGATTTATGAATTACTTTTTTAAATTTTTACTACCACAACTATATGATTATTTTAAAGATGAAACAAAAGTATTAGAGTTTATTCCACAAGTAATAGAACAAAAGTATCAAAACGCATTACTTGAATATAAAGAAAATGAAAGAAAGGAAGTAAAAAATGAAACAACTAACCAATGATGAAATAATTAAAAATTGTGTAGAGACAATTAACCAATATAGAGTATTAGATTATCTAAAAAAGAATTTAAATATATTTTCATTTGAATTATTTTTATATGATAAAGATACAATCAAAGTGATAGATTGTGAAAATAAAGAAGCCTATTTTAAATTTGATGAAGAGAAAAAAGAAGTGCTATTTTTAGAGGAAGAAATAGAAAAAAATGATGACTGTGAGTTGTGTTAATCATAGTTTTTTGTTTACTTTTTTTCAAAAAAAGTAATAACAAACGTGGCACGTTTCTGTTTGCTTTAGCAAATGAAAGTGGCGACAGTTTGTATAAAAAATTTTGAGAGATTTCACTTACGAAGTTTGTGGAATCACGAATAATTTTCATAGATAAAATTGAAAGTGGTACTTTCAACTTTATCAAAGACTTATGTAGTTTTATTCCATTGCTTTTGCTTTGGGATATTACGAAATAAGTCAAACGGTTTCTAAGGTGGTAAACCTTAGCTCCCATGTTTTGATGCTTGCGTCAAAACATATAGGGAGTTAGAAATTTTGTCTTGGTTTCCTACCCACTCTTAGAGTGTTTATGAAACCTCAAAATGATATTAGAAAGGAAGTGATATTTATACAAAAATTAGCCTATTCATTTCATATTGGAAATGATAAAAATAAAAGTAAAAGGTCAAGAAAAAATATAAAAAATGGAGTTGTTACAGACAAAGTTTTTAATAATAATGCAATTCAAAATGCACAACAATTATCAAAAGTAAATAAACATAATTTACGAAAATATGATGATAAGGTTGAACTAATTGAGATTATATATGGAACAAATAATTTGTATGAAGATGTAAAAAAATTATATGTTCAAGAATTTGATGAGGCACGAAAAGAATATAACGAAAAACAAACACGCAACGATAGAAAAATCGAAGATTATTTTTCTCATATTTCTAGCAATGCTAAAAATGATTTGGCTTGTGAGATTATTATTGAACTTGGAAATATGGAATTTTGGAAAGATAAAGAAGATTCCTATAAAAGAAAAATGACAAAGGTTTTTAAAGAACAAATACAAGACTTAGAAAAAATCGTGCCATCTTTTAAAGTGGCAAATGCTGTTGTACATTATGATGAAGCAAGTCCACATTTGCATATTGTTGGTGTTCCTGTTAAAGATGGAAATAAAAATGGTATGAAAAAACAAGTGGGAAAATCTACAATATTCACAAAAGAATCGTTAAGAGAAATACAAGATACTCTAAGAATATATTGTAAAGAATCTTTTAACAAAATCTATAATACTAATATTGAATTGTTAGAAAAAATTGAAGGAAGAAATGAGGATATTCCTATAAAAAATATGAATAAACAATATACCTATTTGAAAGAACATGCCGATCGAAATCGTGAAAGATTAGAACAAGTAAATATTCAAACAAAAGATACTCTTTTAAAATCAAATGAGGTCAAAGAAATTATTTCTAATTTGAAACCTACTAAAATTTCCAAAAATAATTATGTTATTAGTGAAGAAGATAAAAATATTATTTATGATTTTGCTAAAAAGGTTGATATCAATGTTGAAGAGATAAAAAATATTGATGACTTAAATTCTCTTATGGACGACTTTGAATATAACTTTCAAAATTATACAAATAGCATTGATGATTTGCAATTACAATTAAAAGAAAAAAATCAAAGAATTAAAACTCTTGAGAAACAAAATATCACAAAGCAAAATAAAATTGCTGAACAAAGAGAGGAAAATTCTTATTTAAAAGAAGAGATTTCTAGATTAAATAAGTTACTTAAAGCATGGGAAGAATTTTGGAAAAAGATTTTAGAATTTCTACAAGATAAATTTTTTAGTTCTAAAAAAGAAGATAAAATCTATGAACAAGTTATTGATGAGTTAATTGATAGAAATATATTAAATAAAGATGATATTGAAGAAATTCAAAATGGTTATTATTCAAATGAAAAAGATGATTTTGAACTAAAATAAAAACACTTTTTAAGGTGCTTCAATTCTTAATAAAATCATCTAAACTTTTATCAAGTATAATTGATAATTTCACAACTTTCTCAAGAGGAATCATTTTAGTGCTATCACTATCACTTTCGAATCGCTTATAATGATTATGATTATAGTCTAATAAAGCCGCGATATTTTCACTTGAAAAAGGATTTATAGTATTTTGTGAGTTTTGACTTTTAAATTCGTTATATCTTTGTAAACGAAATTTTTTGATATTTTTACAAATGGTTATATAAAGTTCTTCTTTATCAACTACTGAAATCATATTTTGTAATTTTTCAAAATCATAAATTGCCATTTTCTCACCTCTTATTACAATTATCCCATTTAAGGAATAATAAAATAGCCACATATTCACGCATTTTTATATTGAGTTTATCTGCAATGATGTTATAATTAAAATGGCACGAAAAAAGGAATAATAAATATTCCTAGCGTCTTGGTATGCGATTGTTTTCTACTTTTGGTCTTTCAGTAAATAATTGTTCTAGTGAAACACCTAAGGTATCAGCAATATGACCAATATAATCTATTCTCGTATTTCTTCTAGCATTTTCAAGATTTGATACATAAGTAGGAGTTGTCCCAAGTTCATCTGCAAAATCTTCTTGAGACCAATTCTTTTTTAAACGAAAGTATATGATGTTATTTGCTAAAATTTTACGAGCAAGATTTTCGTATTTAATAAACATCACATCCTTTTCCTTTAAACTTACTAATATTGTAATAAGTTTATTTTGTTTCAACCATACTTACTATGTAGCAAGTTACAAAGAAATATACAAAAAAAGAAGGAAAAAAATAGTGCTAGAAAGTGAATTTTAACAGAAAAAGGGGCGAAATATTATGAAGAAAAAACAAGAACTTACATCTGAGGAAGCGATGGCACAGGTATTTGCTACCTCTTATAAATTTGTATTTGAAAGTACAAGAAGTTTTATTGAACTTTATGAAAATAAATATAAATTTTTACAACGAGAAATGATAGAACATGAAGAAAAAGAGCCATTAAAAATATTTAAAAAGACTCACAAAAATTGGGAATTAAAAAAAGAAGAACTAAATATTGAACTCGAGAAAACTTTTAATATTTTAATGGAGGAATATACTGATTTTGTCAATTTAACAGAATTATTATAAATAATAAAAGTAGTAACTAAAAATTCACTTTCGTTAAGGGTTGATTGAACATTAGTTGTTTAATCGACCCTGTTTTTTATTTGTTCCTCTTTAAATAAAACTTTTAATACAAGAAATCAAAAATATATTGTATTAAAAGACAAATAACGATATAATAAATATATCAAATGCAAGTGAACTTATTTTTTTGCTGATGAGTGCAAAACCCCATCAGTAAACGCACCATAGTGATACCAAACTCGAACTTTTCGAGTAGCAATAGAAACACACAATAGAAAACGACTTGTCAAAAAGCCGTTTTTATGTTATTATGAATATGTCAAGGGAACTTGCATAAAATAAAAATGGAACATTCAATAGTCGCATGTTGAGTGTAGCCGAAATGGTTTCCACCTAAATCATTGCTGAGTTAGGTGGATTTCTTTTATATTAAAACTATAAATAGTAAGAATAGTAAAAGGAAGATAATTATTACTAAAGATAGAATTAAAAAATCCTTCTTGTTCATATTCTCGCCTCCCTTCTGTTAAGAAGATTGGCTCCACCCAACTTATTAAATGTTCCTAAAACAATTATAGCAAACATTTATTCTTAATACGATTATTTTTTTAATTAAATTATGACAATTTAATTACATGATAAAATTGAGAGTAATGAAAAATATTTCATAAAGTAAAAAAATAGGCTTTTTTCCTATTTTTATAAAGTATCTAAATCATCAAAGATGATATTTTCGTCGGTTGTTTTCGTTTCTACTGTTGGTATTGGAATGTTACTATTTTCTATTTCTATGTTGTTATTGTTCATAGTAGGTTCTACCATATTAGTTATCTCTTGAATCATTAGTGTCTCTTCTGCTTTTTCTTGCTTGGCGATTTCCTCTTTTTTATTTGGTCTTTCACTTGTATCTACTAAATATCCAATTAATGCAAATATTAAAATAAGTGAAATAATTAAAAACCAAAAGTAGTTATTTACTAAAAAATCGATAAATGTTTGCACTTGCTTCCTCCTTATTTAAATTTATGTTTTTTTCATGTATTTATGAAATGGTTAACGTTTGTCCCATTGGCTGAATTTGAATATAGGTATTCCCGTCATTTACAATTAATTTTGTTCCATTTTTTAATTTATAATTTGTTTTTCCAGTTCTTGTGGATTTATTCCAAATGATTGGTATTGCATAGCCTTCTGATATAAAATATCCTTCTCCCGTTCCAACGTTATTTAACTCTTGTCTTCCTTTCACATCTCCACTAATGGTTGTATTTTTTACCTGATAGGTTATGATATTTTTGGCAGTATACTGAATGTTTTTTTCATAATCCATGTGGGGTGTGTTATTTACACTTCGTTTGTAATTTTTGTTTTCTGTATCGTATTCGTAAGAAGTATTGGCACTTCCAGAGTATTTGATTAAAACTTGATTTGCAGGAATTGCTCCTTCTATTTCACTGATATTTAGAGAATCTATACTATAATTTAATAAAGGCTTTTCTTGGGTTGTTTTTCGATATCCAAATTTATCAATTGCCTGATTTATCAAAGCAATACTTGAAAATCCTGTGTGTTCTGTTGCTACTTTTAATGATTTGTCTTTCCAAAAGTAGTTTCCATCTACTAATCCATTGATATTGTTGATATCTAATTTCTTTATATCCTCTTTTGCATATTCGCTATATCCCCAATGGGTAATTATTGCATCATTTTCTAAAGCATAATCTAAAAAATAATGTCTTGCACTTCGAATACTTCCTATTTTTTCCGTGGTTGCGTCTTTGTAAAGAGCCATCATTCTTGTAATTCCACCTTCTACAATCATTTCGTACACTAGGTAGGCTTCTTGTAATCCAGCATGATATTTCCTTGCTTGATTGTGATTGTTGATTATAACAGCTATGCTTCTAGAGTTACTATTAGGATCTAAAATCTTTAACTTTGGTGTTTCTATCTCTGGTGTAAAAGTTTCTTCTTTTTCTGGGATTTCTTCTATTGGTAAAAATTTAGGAAACAGAAGACATAACCCTACTACAAGTAAACAACTTATACTTACTCCTAAGAGTATTTTTGTTTTTTTCTTCATCTTTCGTCTTGTGTTCATTTTTACCACCTATATTCTTTTTACTAATCAATACATGTATTTTCTAGCCTCTTTTGCTTCTTCTTTTTTCTTTATACTGGCTCGTTTGTCATACATTTTCTTACCCTTTGCTACTCCAATTAATAGCTTGGCTTTTCCATGGTGTAAATACATTTTTAATGGAACAATACTATATCCTTCTTTGGTCGTTGCTTCTTTTAGTTTTTTGATTTCTTTTTTGTGTAGTAAAAGTTTTCTCGTTCTTCGCTCTTCGTGGTTAAATTGATTTCCTTCTTCGTATTTTGCTATATACATATTTAGTAAAAATGCTTCGCCATTTTTTATCACACAATAACTATCTTTTAATTGTGCAGAACCTTTTCTAACACTTTTAATTTCTGTTCCTACAAGTTCAATTCCTGCTTCTAGCTCATTTTCAATAAAGTAATCAAAGTAGGCTTTTTTATTTTTTATTTCCATCTTGTTTTTCTTCTCTTTCTTCTTTTGCTATTTCAAAATCTATTTGAGCCGTTGCTTTGGATGCCGCAGTTACTTTAATTTTCACTTTGTCTCCAATACGATATTCTATTTTGGTATTACTTCCAATCATGGCTAATTTTTCTGGAATGTAATTGTAAAAATCTCCTTTTAATGTACTTACATGAACAAGTCCTTCTACCATGTTGGGAAGTTCTACAAAGAAACCAAAATTCGTAACTGTAGTTATAATTCCTTCATGGATTTCCCCAATATGAGTTTCCATATATTCGGCCATTTTCATGTCTAATACATCTCGTTCTGCATTAACGCTTCCTACTTCTTTCATACTCGAGTGTTCAGCAATTTCTACAAGGGCACTATCATAGTAGCTAATGGTAGACATGGATAAATCTTTTTCAACTAAATATTTTTTTAGTAAACGATGGACAGTAAGGTCTGGAAATCTTCTAATCGGACTTGTGAAATGAGTATACGCTTTACTTGCTAGACCAAAATGTCCGATGTTGTCTTTACTATATTCGGCTTTTTTCATACTTCGTAGTAACATACTGGATAGAATACTAAATTCTTCTTTGTCTCCTAATTCTCGTAATAGTTTTTGCATGGAAATTGATGTTAAATCAGTGATTTTAGTTTGTAGTTCATAACCTAATAGTTTCACTAAATTGACAAAATCATCGACTTTTTCATTGTTTGGAGTCCCATGAATACGATAAATAAATGGTAGATCCATATGGTAAATATGATTTGCTACTGTTTCATTGGCAGTTATCATAAAGTCTTCAATTAATTTTTCCCCATCTTCTCTTTCTCTTTTGATAATGTCTATTGCTCGTCCTTCTTCGTCTTGCACTACTTCTGCTTCGTCTAAATCAAAGTCAATGTATCCGCGTGATTCTTTTTCTTTTCTTAAGATATGAGCAAGTTCTTGCATTTCTTTTAACATGTTTACAAAAGATTCATAGCCTGGTGCTACAATCTCTCGCATGATGATGTCATTCACTGCTTCGTAAGTCATTTTCTTTTTGCTTTTGATATAGCTTGGAAAAATATCGTAACTTACTACTTTTCCTTTTTTATCTATTTTCATGACACAACTCATTGTTAGACGAATGACTCCCTCGTTTAGTGAACATATCCCATTGGATAGTTTATGCGGTATCATAGGGATAACTGTGTCCGCTAGATAACAAGAGGTTCCTCTTTCGTAAGCGGCATCCCCTAGTGCTGTGTTTTCTTTAACATAATGTGAAACATCGGCAATGTGAACCCCTAAAATATAAAAGTTTTCTTCTTTTTCTATACTGATGGCATCATCGATGTCTTTGGTGCGAGCCCCATCAATGGTCACTATTTCTTTTTCAGTTAAATCTGTACGTCCTATTAATTCTTTTGAATCTACTTCTGTCGGGATGTCTAGTAATTCTTTTTCTACTTCTTTTCCAAATTCTGTTTCAATCGCATATTTGTAAGCGATTGATAAAATGTCTACTCCAGGATCGTCTTTGTGTCCTAGTATGCGAACAACTTCTGCTAGGTATTTTTTTGGCCCCAATTCTTTTTTTAGTCTTATGATTACTTTATGCCCAGGAACACAATTTTTAAAACTTTCTTTTTTGATTACAAGGTCAATGTCTTTTTTATCATCGTCTAAGTCAACGTACATTTTGTTGTTTTTAACAATAATTTCTCCTACCATGTCATTGATTTCTCGCCGAACAATTTTTAAAACTTTTCCTTCTTTTTTTACTCCATTACGAATTATTTCTGCTAGTACAATATCGTCATGAATGGCACCATTTAAGTTATCGCTTGCTATATACAAATCGTCTTCTTTTTCTAGTATGACAAAACCATATCCCTTTTTATTGACTGTTAGTCTGCCTAGTTTCATACTTGGACAATTTTTTAGTAAAATGTATTTTTCTTTTTTACTTTTGTAAACAATACATTCCTCTACTAATTCTTCTAATGCTGTAACGACTTCTTTGTATTCCTCCGCAGTTTTTAATTCTAATAAATCATTGATTTCTATTGCTTCTTTGGCTTCATATATATTTTCTAATACTTTTTTTATGTCTTCTTTCATAGAACCTCCTAAGCTCCCATTTCACAAGTTTTTACATTGTCTTTCCAACTGACTTTTACTTGGTATTTTTCTTTTTCTTTTGTTACAAACTCTCCAGTGCTAGGGTCTTTTAGAGTGTCTTCAATGTAACCTTTTTGAATTAATTGTTCGATCGAAATGGTACATCCTGTTGCTCTGCAATTTTCTTTATTATATAGTTCTACATATATGCATGCAGAATCTTCTATTTTCTTTTTGAATGCTTCGTATTCTTCGTCGTTTTGCTTGCTAAAAAGACCTGCCATATTGGTTGCTATAATGATTCCTATTAAGGCCATCAAACCAATGGTTATAATAAGCTCTACTAAGGTAAATCCTTTTTTACTTTGTTTCATACTATCACCATTCTTCTTTTTTATTATACCCTAGAATTTGGCAAAAAAAAAGAAAGTTCCTACTTTCTATCATGGAATTGACAAAAAAGTAAGGAGTCTTTACTTAATAAACAATACAAATGATATAATAAAAAAGATAATTCCTAATGCTAATGTAATTCTACTGATTAATAATTCAATACCACGTTCTTTTGTATTTTGAAATAAACTTTCGTTTCCACCACTAATGATTTGACTTGCTCCATCGGCACGATTGCTTTGTAAAAGTACAATGGCAATCAATAAGACTGATACGATTAATAATATATTTTCTAACATATTTTTTCACATCCATTCGCTATTTAATTTAACATAAAACCAAAAAAAAGGCAAGAAAACTATAGGTAAGATGCTAAAATTTCATAAATTTCTTCTCTTCCTTTTTTGGTTATGGTAGAAAAAGGAATGAAATTTTCATTTTCATTTAGTTTTAGCGTGTCACGAATAAGTTTGTCTTGTTTGATTCGATTGTTTTTTGTTACTTTGTCATATTTGGTTGTCACAATGGTTATTTTTAAATTGTAGTATTTTAAGAAGTTTAACATAAGTACATCATCTTCTGTTGGTTTGTGTCTATAGTCAACAAGTAAAAAAACATGTTTTAGATTTTCTCTATTTTTCAAATACTCTTCTATCATAAGTCCCATTTTTTTGCTTGTTGCTTTATCTACTTTTGCATAGCCATAACCAGGTACATCAATTAAATAGAATTTTTCATTGATGTGATAAAAGTTTAATGTCTGGGTTTTTCCTGGCTTTGAACTGGTTCTTGCAAAGTTTTTTCGATTGATTAATGTGTTGATAAAACTTGATTTTCCAACATTACTGCGTCCTACTAGTAAAAATTCAGGATTATTATCTGTTGGGTATTGACTTTGACGAACTGCAATATTTTTTAATTCTACTGTGTCAATTTTCATTGTAAATCACCTAAGGCTATTATATCGTAGAAGTGGTTTTTTGGCAAATTTCTATTCCTTTTTCTTCTTTTCTTTTTCTTGCAAACCTTAAAAGTTATGTTATAATAAATTTTCGTAAATGAGGGAATGTCATGCAGATTAAAGAAATAACGAATGAACAATTTGAAAATTTTATGGATACTATGCCAATTGGTAGTTTTTATCAATCTCTTTCTTATGCACATTTTATGCAAAAAAATGGATATAACTATGAACTGATTGGTTACTTAGATGAAAAGAATCAGATTCGTGCTGCTTCTTTTGTTTTTTTTAAAAAGTTGAATTATCTTTTTCAATATGGATATGTACCAAAAGGTTTTATTTTGGATTATTTTGATCAACATTTATTAAGAATGTTTACTACCGATTTAATTTCTTATTATAAAAAAAAGCGCGTGGTTTTTCTTAAAATGAATCCAGAAATTGCTACTGCTACTATTGATACAAAAACATTTTTTAAAAAATACAATCAAAATATTGAAATTAAAAGTCATTTGATTGATGTGGGTTTTAAAAAGTTAAAAGACAATTTGTATTTTGAATCTATGATTCCTCGATACAATGCAATCGTTCCTTTAAAATCTTTTTCCATCAATTCCTTACAAAAAAATACACGAAATAAAGTAAAGAGAGCTACCAATAAAGGGCTACAATTTGAAGTAGCTGATGTTTCTGGAATTGGAATTCTGTATGATTTTATTAAAAGAAAAAAGGAAATGTTTTCTTACCAAGACTTTTATGATGCTTTTTCTGATTCCAACAGGGTTGATTATTTTTTGGTTTCTATTGATTCCCATTTATTTTTAGAAAATGCAAAAAAGAGTTATGAAGAAGAGTTGGATAGGAATTGTAGACTTTCAGAACTTTTAGCAAAATCCAATTCTAAGAATATTAGCAATAAGAAAATGCATTCTGATCAAACCTTACTGGCATACAAAAATGATGTGATGGACGCAAAAAATATCCTTGCTCAGTCGTCAAAAGTTTATATTGCAGGAGCTCTTGTTGTCAAGTATAAGAATAGAATTAGTATTGTTTTTAGTGGCTATGATAAAAAATATAAACGTTTTTTACCTAACTATTTTTTACATTATGAGATTTTAAAATATTATCAAAAACATTATGATTTTGCAGATTTGAATGGACTTACAGGAGATTTTACGAAGGAAAATCCTTATTATGGCTTAAATGCGTTTAAATTGGGTTTCCAACCGCACGTTTATGAATTTTTAGGAGAATTTGATTTGCCAATTTTACCTGTTGTGTATCAAACAATGCTAAGAAATGGTAAGTTAGCAAAAATATTTAATAAAAATTATTGCAAATTAAAATAGGATATAGAAAAGTTATCCTATTTTTAATTGCCATATATTTCTACGTGACAATTGTTTTCTCTCGTTTGATAAAATAAATTTTGTAATTCTATGATTTGTTGGTGTATATTTTGTACAACTTCTTGGTAATTACTATTTTCATGTAAAGTAAGTATAGAAATCGCATAGGGATGTTCTTCTAGGTTTAAGCCAATATCATGATAATAATAAGGATCACATGCACCGTATTTGTGATATATTTTTATTCCTTGTGTATTGAAGGAATTTCTAACATTGTTGTCCATAATTTCTTTTAAAAAAGGACCATACTCTTCATTTTCTGTAATGATTCGATAAGCTTCTTTTAAATACAAATTGGTATCTTTGGCGGATTGATTTCCAAATTTGTCTGTTCCAGCAGTTAATATATTTTTTGCTCCTAAACTTTGACCAAAAGCTCTTAGTTTTTCTCTTCCTATGTAGTCATATAACATCATATGAGCAGAGTTGTCACTTACACTAATTGCATACAAGATCAAGTTTTTTAGAGAAACTGCTTCTCCAAATTGATGCATTTTCATTCCACTACTATATGCTTTTTTGTACTCTTCTTTATAAACAATGGTTTCTTTCTCTAAATCTATATTCCCATCCATTGCCTGGTTGATTAAATAAAGGGCGTCGACAAGTTTTATAAGACTTGCTCCATAATATACGGTTTCTGGTTTGTAGGTATAAGTAAATCCTGTTTTTATATCTTCATAATAAACAGAAACTTTGTAATGATTGTTATTAATAGTACTATTAATAACTTGCTTCTTTGAAGCAAGTTCCTCAGTCAATTCTTCTTCACTGAATGGTTTGTTTATACAAGCATTGTAGGCATTTTCTTTTTCTATTCTTTCTCTTTCTTCTTTTTCTTTTTGTTCTTTTTTTTCGTTTTCATGAAATAATGGAAGATCGATTCCATCTTCTTGTTTTGTGAAATACATATAACTTAGGAGAACCAAAATAACAATACATCCTAATTGAAATCCTTTTTTTAGTTTGATTTTCTTTTTTTGTTTTGCCATTTTTCTCACCTACTTCTTTTCTTTATTTTAACATAATTTAGGCAAAAGAAAAAGCGAAGAAAAACTTCGCTATTCTTAAATTATTATTCAATAATTTCTGAAACTACACCAGCACCAACAGTACGTCCACCTTCACGGATAGAGAATTTTGTACCGTTTTCAAGAGCAACTGGAGCAATTAGTTCTACTGTCATGTCAACATTGTCACCAGGCATTACCATTTCAACTCCACTTGGAAGTTCAATAACACCAGTAACATCTGTTGTACGGAAATAGAATTGTGGTCTGTAGTTTGAGAAGAATGGAGTATGACGTCCGCCTTCTTCTTTGCTTAGTACATATACACTAGCTTTGAATTTATGATGTGGAGTAACACTTCCCGGTTTAGCAAGCACTTGTCCACGTTCTACTTCATCACGAGCAACACCACGTAGTAATACACCAGCGTTGTCTCCTGCTTGAGCAAAGTCTAGTTGTTTTCTAAACATTTCAATTCCTGTACAAACAGTTTTAGTTGTATCTCTAAGACCAACGATTTCAACTTCATCATTCAAATTTAGTTGTCCACGTTCTACACGTCCTGTAACAACAGTTCCACGTCCTGAAATTGTGAATACGTCTTCAATACTCATTAGGAATGGTTTATCTGTATCACGAACTGGTGAGTCGATGTAATCATCAACAGCAGCCATCAAGTCGCGAATAGATTGAGCATTTGCTTCATCCCCTTCAAGAGCTTTAAGAGCAGAACCACGGATGATAGGACATTCTGAATCAAAATTGTATTCTCCAAGTAATTCTCTGATTTCCATTTCTACTAAGTCTAATAGTTCTGGATCATCAACTTGATCACATTTGTTCATAAATACAACAATTTTAGGAACTCCCACTTGACGAGATAACAAAATATGTTCTCTAGTTTGTGGCATAGGTCCATCTGCTGCAGATACTACAAGGATAGCACCATCCATTTGTGCAGCACCAGTAATCATGTTTTTAACATAGTCAGCATGTCCTGGGCAGTCTACATGAGCATAATGACGTTTGTCTGTTTCATACTCAACGTGAGAAGTATTGATTGTAATACCTCTTTCTCTTTCTTCTGGTGCTTTGTCGATATCAGCATAATCAACAAAGTTTCCAAAGTATTTTGTAATCGCAGCTGTTAATGTTGTTTTTCCATGGTCTACGTGACCAATAGTTCCAATATTAACGTGTTCTTTTGAACGATCGTATTTTTCTTTTGCCATTGTTTTTTTCTCCTTTCAATATACTATTTTATTTTATCTAATGCTTGAATGTTTTTCAAGTATTATTTTTAGTTAATGCTGTTTTTCTTTATGATTTCATCAGCAATTGATTTTGGAACTTCTTCGTAATGGTCTTTTTCCATTTGGAAGTTTCCACGTCCTTGTGTATTACTTCTTAAATCGGTTGCATAACCAAACATTTCTGATAATGGTACCATAGCAATTATTCTTAAAGTATTACCAATTGACTCTTGTCCCATAGGACGTCCACGACGAGAGGTTAAGTCTCCCATAACATTTCCCATGTATTCTTCTGGAACATCCACTACTACTTTCATGATTGGTTCTAGAAGAACTGGTTTACATTTGTTTTTCGCTTCTTTTAAAGCCATAGATGCAGCAATCTTGAATGCCATTTCACTGGAATCGACATCATGATAACTTCCATCGTAAAGAGTAGCTTTTACATCAACAAGTGGATAACCAGCAAGTATTCCACCCGCCATTGCTTCTTGTAGTCCTTTGTCTGTTACTGGAATGTATTCACGTGGAACCACTCCACCAACAATTGCATCCACAAATTCGTATCCTTTTTCTGGATTTGGTTCAAATTTAACCCAAACATGTCCATATTGTCCACGTCCACCAGATTGTTTAATATACTTACCTTCGCATTCACCCATTTGTGTAATGGTTTCACGATAAGCAACTTGTGGTCTACCTTTGTTGCATTCTACGTTAAACTCACGTTTCATACGGTCTACAATAATGTCTAAGTGAAGTTCTCCCATTCCAGATAAAACTGTTTGACCTGTTTCTGTATCTGTTTTAACACGAAGAGTTGGATCTTCTTCTACTAGTTTTGCTATTGCAATCGCCATTTTGTCTTGATCATTTTTAGACTTTGGTTCAATTGCAATGTCAATTACTGGTTCTGGGAACTCCATACCTTTCATAATACAGAAATTCTTTTCATCACATAATGTATCTGCTGTTGTTGTATTTTTAAGTCCTACTGCAGCAGCAATTTCTCCAGCATACACTTCGGTGATTTCTTTTCTTTGGTTTGCATGCATTTGCAAAATACGTCCTATACGTTCTTTTTCTCCTTTTGTTGAGTTTAGAACATAAGAACCACTTTTTAATACTCCTGAGTACACACGGAAGAAAGAAAGTCTTCCTACAAATGGGTCAGTCATAATTTTGAATGCAAGTGCTGTAAATGGTTCTGAATCACTTGGATGACGTTTTACGTCATTACCAGACTTATCTGTACAGTCAATAGCTTCTACATCTGTAGGTGCAGGTAAGTAATCAATAACTGCATCAAGCATTAATTTAATACCTTTATTTCCAAGTGCTGTAGCACATAATACTGGGAAGAATTGTACTGATAATGTTGCACGACGAATTGCTGGTTTTAATAATTCTGGTGTGATTTCTTGACCATCAAGGTAAGCCATCATTAACTCTTCATCGCTATCAGCAACTGCTTCAATCAATGTTGTTCTGTATTCTTCCACTTTGTCCTTCATGTCTGCTGGAATTTCAATTTCAATTGGTTCTTCTGCTTCTGCACCATCATATTGGTAAGCTTTACGTGTTACTAAGTCAATAATTCCTGTAAATTCAGCTTCTGCACCAATAGGTAGTTGAATAGCAGCAGCGTTTGCACCAAGTCTATCTTTAATTGTTCCTAAACTGAAGTAGAAGTCTGCTCCTAATTTATCCATTTTGTTTGCACAAATCATTCTTGGAACTTTGTATTCGTTTGCTTGTCTCCAAACAGTTTCTGTTTGAGGTTCAACACCAGCTTGGGCATCGATTAATGCAACAGCACCATCAAGTACACGAAGTGAACGTTGTACTTCAATGGTGAAGTCTACGTGTCCTGGAGTATCGATAATATTTAATCGGTATCCTTTCCAGTGTGCAGTTGTTGCAGCACTAGTAATAGTAATACCTCTTTCTTTTTCTTGGTCCATCCAGTCCATTTGAGATTCTCCATCATGAGTCTCTCCAATTTTATGAGTAATTCCTGTATGGAATAATACTCTTTCTGTGGTAGTTGTTTTACCAGCATCGATATGGGCCATAATCCCAAAATTTCTTAATTTGTCAATAGAAACATCTCTTGCCATAGAATCCTCCTACCATCTATAGTGAGCAAATGCTTTATTTGCTTCAGCCATCTTGTGTGTATCTTCACGTTTTTTTACTGCGCCACCGGTTCCTTCAGCAGCGTCCATAAGTTCTTGGGCTAAATTGATAGCCATTCCTTTACCATTTCTTAATTTGGCATAATTTACAATCCAACGTAAGGCAAGTGTTTGACTTTTTTCATCACTTACTTCAATTGGTACTTGGTAATTGGATCCACCTACACGACGTGATTTTACTTCTAATGCAGGACGCACATTTTCTAAAGCTGCATTATAAACGTCCATTGGTTCTTTACCTGTTTTTTCTTTTATAATATCAAATGCTTCATAAAGAATTTTTTGTGCTGTTCCTTTTTTCCCGTCTAGCATAATTTGGTTTACTAGCTTTGTTACTACTTTTGAATTGTACACGGGATCCGGTAATACATCTCTTTTTATCGCTCTTCTTTTACGCATTTTTATTTCCTCCTTTGTCTATTATTTTTTTGGTTTTTTTGTTCCATATTTACTACGTCCTTGTGCTCTATTTTGAACACCTTGAGTATCAAGTGTTCCACGCACAATGTGATAACGTACACCGATTAGGTCTTTTACACGTCCACCACGTACTAAAACTACACTATGTTCTTGTAAGTTGTGTCCTTCTCCTGGAATATATGCATCGATTTCTTTTCCATTAGAAAGTCTAACACGCGCATATTTACGAAGGGCTGAGTTCGGTTTTTTAGGGGTTTTCGTTCCTACACGAGTACATACTCCTCTTTTTTGTGGACTTTTTTGGTCAGTTTGTTTTCTTTCTAGCGTATTTAGTCCTACGTTTAAAACAGGGCTTTTGCTTTTTCTCGTTTTCTTTTTTCTCTTTGTTGTAACAAGTTGATTGATTGTAGCCATAATATCTCCTTTCATTAACACACATCCTGGTGTATCAAATATTTCATTAAATTAGGTCCTACCATAGATAGAACCACATTTAAAATGCAAAAATAATATATCACTAGTACTATATGAAAGTCAAGAAATTTTATGCATATTTAGGTTTCCATTACTAAATAATTTTTAAAGGAATACACTTTGTATTTTTCTAGCTCAAGTTTTTCTTGTTCTTCTTTTTTGATAATATAGACAGCATTTTTTTGAATTTCTGTATTTTCTATGTCTATAAAGTGAAAGTTACCAAATGATACTACATGTTTGAATGGCGCTTTTTCATCTTCATATACGACGGTTTCTACAAATTTTCTTGTGTCGTATTTTGTATAAAATAATACGTGAATGTAACTGGATTGAATTTTTTCCGTAATATAAATCTCTTTGTTTTCCCATTGATTTGCAAATGCAATCACTTCTTCTAAATGACCTTCAAAAGTTCCATAGGTAGTAAAGTCTTCTTGGGTGTAATTGTAAAGAAAGCTACAAAAGGAAACAACGTAGAGAGTCAGAATTACATAAAAATACTTTTTTATTTTTAAACTTACTAAATACAAACCAACGATTGTATAATAAAGAAGTGGAGGTATTAGAATGTTCAACCGATTAATGTTGGGTTCACAAATGAATGTTAGAATGATTCCTACAACAAGCCAAATTTGAAATAAATAGTCGTATTTTATTGTTATTTTTTTCTTTTTTTTGCAACTATGAATGATTCCTACACATGTAAATAGACTCGAGTAAAGATACTGAATTCCATACCATTTCATGGCATTCCAAGGTAAGTAGTCATTTTGCGTGATGAGGATACGAATACTTTGTAAAAAATTAGAGAGGCTGTTTATAAAAAAGTTCCCTTTAAAAATAGAAGTGATTTCTTGGTAACGATTGACTTCTAATTTTGGTATTGTTAAAAAAGGGAATGCTATTTCTTTTAAGTTGAAGGTGTTTATGAGGACATAGAATATAATTGGTAAAGAAACAATTCCTACAATAGTAAGAGAATATATTGCTTGTTTTAATGATATTTTTTTCTTGTAGTACGTGTAGCCGAGTAATGGAATTAAAAATATGGGTAAAAAGTAGTAAGAGGTTCCATACGAATATGCAGATATTCCAGCAAGTAGAAATGAGAAATAATAACAATATTTGTTTTTTTCTTCTATTCCTTTGATAAAGAAGAATGCAAACCATATCATTATATCCGGAAATAAATTTGATTCTAATCCCCATCGACTTTTCATGATATGCCAAGGGCAAATGGTGAAAAAGAAGAATGCAAGTAGTCCTAATTTTTGATTACCAATTTTTTTGAATAAAAAATAAACTAAAGGTAAGGAAATACATCCTACTAGAGCTAGAGGTAATCTTACAGAAAGTGTGTTTAGTCCAAATAGTTGAATAAATGGAATAATTAGGTAAGTTAATAAGGCGTTTTGTCCTCCTCCCCAAGCAATTAAGAAGACAGGAAAATGTTTTCCATTCCGATCGATTCCATAGTTAAGAAGTGAGAAAGCTTCGTATCCCGATGATGCCTCATCACAATTTAGAGCATTAGGAAATTTTGAGATTCCTATCGTTCTTATAAGAATTCCTATCAATAACAATGCAAAAAAAAGAAAAGTATAGGTTGTAACGTTTTTCTTATTTCTGTTTATCTTTTCTTTTATCCATTGCATTTTTTTCGTCTTCATAAGCTATTCTTTTTCATATCCTTTGGTTGTGTAATTGTCACATTTTACGTATCCTTTGTATTCATAAACTGTTTTATTATGAGTAACAGTCGCATAACCTGTACATTCTTCGTTTTCTACTTCTAAATTGTCTAAAAAAGATTCTTCTATTAACGTTGTTGCTTCTGTTTTTAACACTTTTCCTTTTTCGGGGTAGGCAAAATGCGCATCGGCATATTTCTTTTCTGCTTCTACTAATTTATTTTCTAGTTCCTTATAAACATTTGATTTGTTTTTATATAAAAATCCAAAAAACGTTAGTACAACAAAAAGGATGACAATGACCATTCCCCAAACGATTGTTAGTTTTTTCATTTTATTCATAATTACTCACCAATTCTCCAACTTTGATAGTTTTTTGTTTCATAATTGTTGCATTTTATATAACTTTCTGCAAGTAAAGTCCCATTGTTCTTTTTTATCAGTGCATAGCCTTTGCAGCTATCTTTTTCACTTGTTATTAAATCGCTTTCATTTAACATTTGAAATTTTAATAAATTGCCTGTTGTTACCGTAATTGTACCTAGTCCTATTTCTTCTTTGTAATATTTTTCTATGTAGGCTAATGATTTTTCTACTAGATTCTTTTCTATCGTAGAGTAGGTAATATTTCCTTTGATGCTGTCTTTAAAAACATCTCCTAATCCTTCTCTTGCTTGTCTACTAAAAACAACGATAAAAAAGATTGCAATTATAATTACAACACTATATAAGATTAAATATTTTAATCCTAATCCATGATTATTTAATTTCATAAAAATCCCCCAATTGCTGTTTTATTATATAGTATGATTTTTATTTTGGCAAATTCCTAGTTATTCACATTGTCTTTCCTTAATGATAAATGGTCCAAATTCTGTAGCTTTTAAACATTCTCGGTCGTATTTAATCATTTTGTATCCTAATCCATGGCATATCGTATTTGATCCATCGTTATAAGATTTGGTTTCTTTTTTGATACAAAACAGTGGGTCTTTGCTTTGACGTACTCTAAAATAATCTGTGAATACTATCACTATCCAAATAAATAAAATCACCAATATTGCTATTTTTAATATGGTTATTATTGTTTTTTTCATATGCTTCACCTACTTTATATTATATCGAATTGTTTTTTTTAATTCAATCCTCTTTTTTAACTAAAAAAAGGCTTTACGCCTTAGATTTAAATCATCACACGATAAGGATTTTCCATCGTTCCATCCCCATTTTTTAATAAAACATCTGCTTTTAAATAAAAAGCGGGGCGAATACTATTAGTATTATTATTTGCATCTTGGTAAGATATATTTCCAGAACTATTTATTGTTTTATTCATTGCATGATAATAACTATTAAAAGCACTATCCCTAGTAATTGTCCATTCTGTTATTTTATTATTAAGCCAGGCATTCGTAAGATAGGATGCGGCATTGGAATCAACACTCCCCTCCCAATAACTTTTTGAAATTGAATAGGCATAATCGCTGGGATAAAGCAATGCTATTTTAGCAATATTATAATATGCAGATAAGCCATAACCTACAGACGTGTTTCTTTCCCCATTATAATATTGATTTGGAGTAAACGAACTATCATTATTCCAGTAAATAGCCCCCCAATACCATTTGGAGTTTTCTATATATTTTTGGTATTCTCCTAAACTATCCAAATATGTAGTATTTAAAATGTTGGAAGCTGTATATAAAACATCTCCTATATAATAGGTTTGTTCAGTATATTTTTTGGCTTTAATTAGTTTTACTCGATTTTCATATTCTCCATCCACAGTACTTTGGGTAGGTAGGACTCCTATCACTCGATATAAATTCTCTTCTGTACATTCTTCTTCACATCCAAAGTAGACATAGTTATTTGGGTTCGCTCCAGTATAACGATAATCTTCTAATGCTGGGGTCTGTTCTGTTGCTTCATGACTTACTTTTTCTATTTCAGAAGATGTTTCACTTAACTTCACAATGTAATCGCTTAATTTGGAGCCTGTTGTAAATTCAATCAAACATTTCACTTTGGAAGCTGTTATATTTCGAATATTGGGTCCCCATTCTTCATAATCCCAATATCCTTCTGCTCCTTTATCACAAGTTATACTTACGTTGTATGAACCTTTATTTGGAATAGTACTTGATGTTTCTCCATCGACACTAATGGCTAATTCTGTATCTCCTTTTGCAAATGCAGGTACTTGGCCTCTTAGGACATTGAATGTCTTTTCTTCTTTGTATAAGGCATAGCTTTTTAATAGAACTATACTTCCTATTAAAAGTACAATTCCTATTATACAAAATATAACTCTTTTCTTATTTTGGTTTTTATAAAATCTTTCCAGTTCGTTAGATTCTTTTCCTAACGCCCCCCCCCCCGACGAACTTGTCTGGTTGGGAGAATATTTCTTTTCCTTTTCATTTTAGTCTCCTTCTATTTTCTATTCTTATTATAATTTGTAACAATAAAAAAGACAAGTTTTTTTACAACTTCTCTTTTATATTCCTATCCGATATGGATTCTCTATACTTCCTTCCCCATATAAATATGTTACATCTGATCTGAGATAGAAAGTTGGACGAATTTCATAGCAATTTGAATTATTAGACATTGGATTGGAATTGATTGCTCCATTTGAATTAATATACCAAGCACGTCCAGAGGTTGCAACACTTTCTGGTACAATTGTCCATTCATAATATTTATTTTCTAAATTATACAACCAAGAACTATTACTATATTTGTTAAAATTACTGTTTATAGTATTTTCTGCATATTGTCCTCCTAAGGCATAACCATAATCTGAAAGAGACATTAATCCTATATTTCCAACAAATCTTGTTTTTCCTCCACTATATCCAGAGGTATTTCCTCTTTCAATCGAATATAATTGATTTGTTGAATAAGAACTTGCTTTTGCATAATTAGGCGCTCCTAAATACCATACTGCTGGATCTATATAGTTTTTAAAATCAGCTAAACTATTATAATAAATATTATTTAAAACAGTCGTTTGTAAATTAACTGTTGCCCATTGATTATAATTACTACTATTCCATCGATATCCTTTTCCACTTCTCGTTGTTACAGTACCATCTTCTGGAATTTTATATAAATTACTTATATTTTCTCCATAATAGTTTGCTTTAATTAATTTTACTCGATTAATATACTCTCCGCCTTCACTTGATTGTGTTGGTATGACTCCAATAATTCGATATAAATTGTCTTCTGTACAATTATCACTACAGCCAAAATAAACATAGTTATTTGGATTTGCTCCTACATATCGATAATCTGTTAGTTCTGGAGTTTGTTCTGTTGCAGAATGTTCTAGTTTTTCTATTGTTGTATCTGTATTACTTTTGTTTATTAAGTATTCATTCAAATACTCGTCTTCCATACTTATTCGATATGGATTAGCAATCGTACCATTTCCTCCAGTTTTTAATACATTTTCTTTTAAATAAAAGGTTGGACGAATACCATAGATATAAGCCGCATATTGATAATAAATTACACTACTTTGTAAATATCCATCTTTGGTAAGACTCCAAGCATAAACATAACTGTGTCCTTGTTCTGGATTTAATATCCATTCATAATACTTATTTTCTAAATTATATAACCAGGCATTGTTAATATAATTGTTTGCATCATTATAAACAGATAATTCATTATTTGTTTTTCCTACAGAATAAGCATAATCACTTGGATACATTAAACCTATATTAGCTACAAAACTAATTGCTCCTTTGCTATATCCCGTTATATTACTTCTTTCAATATTATAAAATTGATCGGGTGTATAAGTGGTATAATTACTATGTATTGGTGCACCCAAATACCATTTAGCTGATTCTACATAACTTTGGTATTCTCTTAAAGAATTCCAATATACCTCATTTAATACCTTGCTTTGTAATGTACTATCTTCCCATTTATTATTAACCTTTCTATCCCAATAATAACCTTTTCCTGTTCCACCACCTGCTAAAAAATCTCCCCAAGAAGAAGTTAATAAACCACTTTCTTCTTCCGTATAATAATCAGCTTTAATTAATTTTACTCGATTAATATACTCTCCGCTTTCACTTGATTGTGTTGGTATGACTCCAATAATTCTGTATAAATTATTTTCTGTACAATTATCACTACAGCCAAAATAAACATAGTTATTTGGATTTGCTCCAACATAACGATAATCTGTTAGTTCTGGAGTTTGTTCTGTTGCAGAATGTTCTAGTTTTTCAATTGTGGTATCTTTACTACTTTTATTGATTATAAATTCATTTAATCGTTCTTCTTTCAAAAAATCTGGAACTACACCTTGTAGAACATTAAACGATTTTTCTTCTTTATAAAGGGCATAGCTTTTATAAAGAAGAATACCTCCGATTAAAAAAATCAATAAAAATATAGATATTGCTATATTACGTTTACTTTTGTCTTGTTTTAAATCTTTAAATTTTTTTAAATTCATAACTAGCCTCCTATAATACTATTAAAATGATACCATTTTCGATTTCTTTTAGCAATATTATATTTTAAAAGTTTTTTGGTTGAGCTGGAAAAACTTTTTCTTTTTTAATTTAATTTTGTTTGATTGGAATCATTTTAAACAAAAAAAAGAGTGAATTCTCACTCTTATTTCCTTAAGCTAATTCGATTTCTGCTCCAGCTTCTTCAAGTTGTGCTTTAATTTGATTTGCTTCATCACTAGCAATGTTTTCTTTGATGTTTCCACCATTATCAGCTAATGCTTTTGCTTCTACTAGTCCAAGACCAGTAATTTCTTTTAATAGTTTAATAACTGCAATTTTATTTCCACCAGCATTTTTTAGTACAACTGTTTTTGTACTAGAACCAGCGTCTTCACTTGCACCAGCAGGAGCAGCAGCAACTGCAACAGCACTTGGATCTACTCCAAATTCTTCTTTCATCATATCTACCAATTCTTTTACTTCAAGAATTGTTTTTTCTTTTAAAGCTTCGATAATATCTTTGTTTTCAATTTTAGCCATCTTTTTTTCCTCCTATTTTTAATTTTCTTCTTTTTGTTCTGCTAATAAGTTTAATCCAATTGCTAAATTACGAACATGTTCAATTAAACCACCAGCAAACATTGTAAGTAATCCGTCTCTTGATGGAATACTTGCATATTCTTCTATAGTTTTGATATCAGCAACACTTCCACTGATAATTCCTACACGAATTTCCATTTTTTCGTGTTCTTTTGCAAAATCTGCAATGACCTTGATTGGTTCTAGTAAGTCTTTACCAAAAAGAATTGCATTTGGTCCTTCTAGAAATCCATCTAGGCTAAGGTTAAGATCATCAATTGCTCTTTTAAGTAACGTATTTTTATATACTTTTACTTCGGCATTGGCATCTCTTAATTTTCCTCTTAATGTACTTAAATCAGAAACGGTTAATCCTTGGTATTGGAACAATATTACAGATTCACTATTTTTAATTTTATCTGTAATTTCTGCAACCACTTCTTTTTTTGCATTAAGAACTTTTGCACTTGCCATATTGTCCTCCTTTTTTTATTTTCAATAGAAAAGCTCTTTTTGGGGAAAAAGAGCTTAAAAGTATAAGTAATCTATTTCCCTCGGTAGGATTATTAAAACTGTTTGTCCCCTACTGTCTTTGGTATTCTCGCTTTTCTATTTCGTATTATAGTAAAAAACGAATTAAATGTCAAAAGAATTTTTGTCTATTTTAATTCCAGGTCCCATTGTTGATGCAATGGTGATTGAACTTAGAAATTTTCCTTTTACACTTGCTGGTTTTAATTTAGAAATTGTTGTTACAATGTATTCTAAATTTTCTTGTAGTTTTTGTTCTTCAAAAGAAACTTTTCCAATTACGCTGTGTACATTTCCATAAGTATCCGTTTTGTAACTAACCATTCCTTTTTTTACATCTTCGATAGCAGATGTTACATTGGTTGTTACTGTATTGGTTTTTGGATTTGGCATTAATCCTTTTGGTCCTAAAATTTTACCAATTTTACCTAATTCTGGCATCATATCTGGAGTTGCAATAATTACATCATAATCAAACCAATTTTCTTTTTGGATTTTTTCAATCATGTCTTTTTCTCCAACATAATCTGCTCCAGCCGCTTTTGCAGCTTCTGCTTGTGCACCCTTAGCAATTACCAAAATTTTCTTTGTTTTTCCTGTACCATTTGGAAGAACAAATGAACCTCTTAATTGTTGGTCAGCTTTTTTAGGATCAACGTTTAGTTTGATAGCTACATCAATTGTACTATCAAATTTAGTAATTGATGTCTCTTTTACTAATTTAATTGCTTCTGCAAGTGAATACTCTTTATTTTTTTCCACTTTGTTTGAAGCTTCCACATACTTTTTTCCAAACTTCTTCATAATTTCCTCCTAACTGTGGTTTATTAGCGGATTTTTTATTTTTTATTTCTTTTTATTATTCTTCTGTTTTTTCTTCGTCAGTAGCTACTGGAACTTCTACGTTACCGCTTGCTAGTTCAGCTGCTTCAGATACCATTTCTGCTAGTTCTTCATCTCTTTTAGCCATTTCTGCTTCATGAACTGCTGCTTCTTTTGCTTGTTCTTTTAGTTCTGCATCATTGACACCTTCAATTGCAATTCCCATGTTTCTTGCAGTTCCTTCAATGATATTCATTGCAGATTCTACATCATAGGCATTTAAATCAGGTAATTTGGTTTCAGCAATTTTTCTAAGTTCTTCTTTGGAAATAGTAGCCACAATTTCATTGGCTCCTTTTTTGCTTCCTTTACTGATTTTAGCAGCTTTCTTTAATAAGAATCCAGCAGGTGCTGTTTTTATAACAAAATCGAATGTTCTGTCTTCATAAACAGAGATTTCTACTGGTAGAACGTCTCCCATTTTGTCTCTGGTTGCTTCATTGTACTTTGAACAGAAATCTTGAATGTTGATTCCTGCAGGCCCTAAACATGTTCCAACTGGTGGAGCAGGTGTTGCCTTTCCCGCTTCGATTTGTAGTTTTATTTTCTTTACGACTTCTTTAGCCACGAAAAACACCTCCTATAAAAATATTCTTCGTTAAGTGGTTTTGGGCAAATCCGCATTTCCCTCCCACTAAACAATCAATCTAACATAATATATGCGATTGCACCTAAGATAATAGCATAAAATAAAGTCTTTGACAACCACTTTTTATTTTTTGGACTTGATTAGATTGTTTCTTTTTTTATTCTTTTTCTTTCTAATGTTTCTATAAAACAATTTTTAAATCTTTCCACTGCTTTTTTATTATCAAAAGAATCAAATTTATTTACATTTTTAAGAATTGCATTGTAAATGCTTTCTGATATTTTTCTATTTGCAATTGCATAAATTAAGTAAGTGCGCTGTACCCCTATTATCTTAGCAAAACTATCCATAGTTATTCCTATAGTCTTTTGAAACCGCACAATTTCAAAAGATAAATCTTGTCCAGGTTTTAAAATACAATTTAATAAATCACAACACGCTTTTATGTTTTCTAGCTGATCAGTTGTTAAATTTTTTGTTGCTTTATAAGTTTCATATTGATTTATTACTAAATTTGCTTCTTCTTCACTTAAAATGGAAATGGAGGAAAAACTGTCACTTGATAAGCCTAAACTAATATTTGTCTGTATTATGATTTCTTCTCTTAATTTTTCTTTTAAAATATTTTGTTTCAATATTTCTTTTAATTTATTTATTCCATTTTGTTCTACTTCTAATATATATTCTTTCTCTTCTATTTTTTCTATCTCTTTATAAATTTCTAGTTGCTTAGCAATCGAAATCTGGTTTGTTGGAACTTTATTTTTTACAACACGATATTTTTTAAAAAAGGCAAAAGCTAAAACACGATTTTCACCATTGTTTAAAGAAAAGAAAGCACATAATTTTTGTAAGAAATAATTTAAAGCATCTTGAAAGCCTAAAGATTGTTCTAGGTTATTGTATAAATTTTCTATATTTGAATCTTTTTGTGATTCTTCTGTTCTTTCTATAAGAGCTATCATTTTTAATGCAACAAGAGGAGTTAATACATATAAATTGTTTTCTATATGATTGTAGTTATCAGTCGTCATACATAAAATTTTTCCCATTTCTTGCTTGGACAAATGCAATTTATAGCGTAAGTATACCAAAAGACTTTTTCTAGACATTGGATTTAAAATCAAAGTTTTTGGTTCTAACTTTATTTTTTCTTGAAAATGTCTGGCTTTTATTTTAGGCCCTTTTTCTTTTTTCCAATTTTTATTTGGTTTTTTATCGTATTTAATTTGTCCTAAATAGCCATCTTTTTTTAATCGTATTTTTAATTCAATCAGTTTGTCAAAAAGGAATTGTTCTTTTGGTGTTAAATGTATTTCTCGTTTTTCTACAGCAAGAATAAATTTATACATTTCTCTATCATTGCTAAAATAATACTCGTTTTCTTTTGGAAAACGCTTTTGTTCTAAAATTACTTTATATAATTCTTGTAATTGTTCTGTTACTGTCAAAGAAATTATTTCTTTTATCTTATTTATTTTTTCTATTTGTTCTTCAGTTAAAGTGAAGTATTTTAACTTTTCTTTATTTTTTATATTATACATTTGAGTAATAAACCATTTTCTCATGTCGATTCCGTCTTGGAATTTTCTTTCTCCTACTTGTGGTAATCTTTTGTATTTGATTACGTATTCATTTAGTTCGTTGTATTTTTTATTCCATTTCACTCTTTTTTGCGTTTGTTCTGATGGCATTTTTCTTCCCCCTTTTTAGAAGTTTTATTATCTTACCATGTTATTTAAAAAAATCAATAAAAAAAAATAGAATAACTTTTATTGGTTATCCCATGTTTACTACTTGTTTATTTAATCTTAAATTATCTGCTATTGTTGCAATGAATTCTGAATTTGTAGGTTTACTTCTATCATAATCTACGCTGTGACCAAATAATTCTTCCATTAGTTCATAGTCTCCTCTAGACCAACTTACTTCAATTGCATGACGTATTGCTCTTTCTACTCGACTAGCTGTTGTATCAAAACGAAGAGCTATTTCTGGATATATGCATTTGGTGATTCCACCGATCATATCTGGATTTTCATACATCATGTATACACTTTCTCTTATGTATTGATATCCTCTTATGTGTGATGGAATGCCTAGGGAATGAAGTAGCTTACTGATTTCAATTTCTACTTTGGTATTTTTTGTTTCTACTTCTTCTTCTGTACTAGGATTCACAATATCCATGATTCTTTGTTCTAAAGCTTTCATTTCAAATGGCTTTAGCATATAATAATCAACATCGTATTGGCTAACCATTTTTATCGTTGATTCTTTCTTGTAGCTTGTTAGAATAAGAACATTCTTTTTAATATCGTTCTTTTTCATCTCTTCTAAAATTGTTAATCCATCTACTTCTGGCATGATGATGTCCATGATTACCACATCATAATCATTTTGGTTCTTTAGAATGTATTCTAAGGCCTCTTTTCCATTGTTGATTGTTTTTACTACATTTATAACTGCGTGACTACTAAAATACTGCACTGTCTTATTTGTGATTGCTGCGCTATCGTCAATCATAAGTACGTTAATAGTTGATTTCATTTTTTTCTCCTTCTTTTACTTATTTTTACTGCACGCAAGTTAATTATAAAACAAAGAAAACCCAAAATACTAGAAAATCTTTTGTAATGTTGTGTCAAGTCGTGTCTAATGCTGTCATTTTTTAAAAGTTTACAAGAATTTGTCTAATATTTTCGGGGTTATTCGCACTATTTCCAATCAAAAAACCATCCAATTTGTCTATCTTTGTGAGTATTTTGCAATTTTCTGGAGTAATTCCTCCACCATAAAGAAATGGAGTGTCGAGATGAAAATTATTTTTTATATATTCTTTGGTAGTTTGACAGATTTTTGCTAATTTTTCTGGCGGAATGGTTTCTGTTTTTCCAATGAGCGAAGGAGGTTCGTAAGCTAGTAGGATGTTTTCTTGTTCTTGTTTTTTTAATGGCGCTACTATCAATGTTAGAAAGTTTATTATTTCTTGTGTTATTTTTTCTTCGCTCTTTTCTTCTGTTGTTCCAATACACAAAACCACTTTTATTTTTGCTTTTGTGGCATTTTTTATTTTTACTTTTATATTTTCTATGGTGTCTTTTGTTTCTGCATGATTTAAAAGGCAGTAGGATACTTTTAAACTTGCTATGTCTTTTGCTAAAATTTCACCTGTATGGGCACCATTTTCATAAATGGATAAATTTTGACTTCCTATTTTGTAAGGTGCATCATAAAAAAAAGCTAGAAAGGGAGAAGAAGGAAAAACGACCATTTCTATTTGTTCCGCCAAGAATTCCTTTAGTTTCTTCTTATATTCTAGTATTTCGTTTACATTTTTGTTTGTTTTTAAGTTAATCATCAAGTACTTCAATTTGCTTAGCCTCCATAATACTTTCTATTCCTACTAAGGAACCTTTTGTTAAATATTCTAGTGTTGCTCCACCACCACAGGAAAGGTAGGTAAATTCGTTTTGGTATCCTAGCCGTTTTACTGCTCCCACAGAGTCTCCTCCACCAACAACTACAATTGCATTTTGATTTTTTAAAATATTGAATAATTCTTTTGTACCATTCGAAAAACGGATGTCTTCATAAAAGCCCATGGTTCCATTTAAGAATATTGTTTTACTAGCAGCAATTGCCGTTTTGTATTTTTCTAATGTTTTGACTCCTATATCTAATATGACATCGTTGTCGCCGATTTCATTTATTTTTTTGTATCTGGCATAGGATTCGTCATACGTACTTCCAACGACTGCGTCTAAGGGTAACATTAGTTTTTCTCGATAGTTTAACATAATTTGTTTTAATTTTTCCATGGTGTATTCACTTTCAGTCGCTAAGGAAGAACCAATATTAAAGTTGAGTGTTTTTAAGAAACTATTGGCTAGTCCTCCTGCTAGTAGTAAGTGGTCGCATTTTGGAAGAAGAGTCTCGATTAGTTTTAGTTTGTCTTCTACTTTTGCTCCCCCCATAATGACTGTGAAAGGATGTTCTGGATTTTTTAAGAATCGTTCTAAAGAGGCTAGTTCTCTTTCGACAGAGAACCCGATACAACTTGGTAAAAATTTGGTTATTCCTACGGTCGATGCATGTTCTCTATGTGCACTTGCAAAAGCATCCATGACAAATACATCTGCTAAAGAGGCAAAAAAGGCTGCAAGTTGAATGTTGTTGTTGCTTTCTAATTTGTTTGGAACATCTAAAAATCTTGTGTTCTCCAGTAATAAAATATCTCTTGGGAGCATCATTTGAATTCTTTCTGGTAGTGAGGGATCCATGACTTCTTTATTAAAGTACACTTCTCTTCCTACCAATTCTTTTAATCGTTTTGCGACTGGTTCTAAAGAGTGATAGTATTTATCTTGTTCCGTCCTAACTTTTCCTAAATGACTTAAAAGGATTATTTTACAATTGTTTTTGATTAAATACCGAATGGTTTCTAAACTTTCTACAATTTTTGTGTCGTCTAAAATGATTCCATTTTGTATAGGAATATTATAATCGCAACGAACGATTACTCGTTTGTCTTTTAAGTCCATATTTTCAATTCTTTGTTTCATATGCATCACCAATTTTCTAGAATAATCTATCTTTTTTCATAAGTAAAGTTTTTTATTTGTTTTCAAACATTTTTTTAGCCGTACGAAGCATTTGACAGGTGTAACCAGTTTCATTATCGTACCAAGAAGCGATTTTCACTAGTTGTTTTCCGTCACTTTCTACTACTTTCGTTAGAGAAGCATCGACAAGGGAACCACATTTTTTTCCAATGATATCACTAGATACAATTGGGTCAAAGGTTACTTTTAAGGTTTCATTTTGAGCACTTATAAGAGCAGTATTGATTTCTTCTATAGTTACATTTCTTTTTAATTCTAAGACCAAATCACATAATGAACCATCACTTACTGGTACACGATAAGCAAGTCCATCTACTTTTCCCATCAGCTTAGGAATCACTTCTCCGATTGCTTTTGTTACTCCTGTTGAGGTAGGAATAATATTTTGCGCAGCAGCACGACCTCTTCTTTCTTTGATTCCTTTTTTGTGAGGGATATCAAGTGTTGCTTGGTCATTGGTGTACGCATGAATAGTGCTCATAAAACATTTTTCTATACCAAAGTTATCTTCTATCACTTTTAAGACAGGAGCTAAGCAGTTCGTTGTACAAGAAGCACCTGAAATAATTTGATCTTCGTTTGTTAGAATGTTATCGTTTACATTGTAAACAATGGTTTTAATATTGTCTTTTGCAGGAGCAGAGATGAGTACTTTTTTGGCTCCCGCTTTTCTATGTTTCTTTGCTCCTTCTATATTTGTAAATAAACCTGTACATTCTAGCACTAAGTCGATTCCTAATTCTCCCCATGGTAAGTTTTCTGGGTCTTTTTCTTTGTATACTTTGATTCTCTTTTTGTTGTTGATTACGAGTTCATCGTTATCAAATTTGATTAAGTCTTCATGAAATGCACGATGATTTGTGTCATATTTTAAGAGATAAGCAAGCTCTTCTGGGTCTGTTAAGTCATTGATTGCTATGATGTCAAAATCAGTTCCCGTTATCATTTCTCGAAATGCTACTCTTCCTATTCTTCCAAATCCATTAATTGCTACTTTTATCATTTTTTCTTTTTCCTTTCTTGTTATCCAATAAATTCTCTTAATATGGAATCTTTACTAATGTATTCACTTGGAATCGGATAAAAACCTTGTAAAGATTTTATAAGTCTTCTTGCTTCTTCATAATAAGGGGAGTCTAGTCCTACTGAGTAGAGTAGTGGCTCTACAAATACTTTTAGTACTCCTACTTCAAATACATAAGCGGTATTTATTACAGTATCTGCTTGATGCACGTATGGGAAGATGTATTTTTCTTCTCCTTCTCTAACACTTTGCCACAGCTCTATGGTTTTTGCGACATCTGTTCCACGAGTACGATTGTCTCTTATGATTCTTCTTAATAGTCGTAAGTCTACTGTCGATACATAGTTATGTCTATCAATTCCTAAAGGAATAAATGGACTTAAGTAAATTTTATATTTGTATTTTTCTTCAATGTCTGGAGTTAATTCATCGTTTAGGCAGTGTAAGCCTTCTATTAGAAGAATACTGTTTTCTTCCATTTTTACACCGTTTGCTCTTCTATTTTTTTTACCTATCACAAAATCATAGATGGGCAAATGAACTTCTTCTCCTTCTAATAAAGCCTTTAAGTCTTTATTAAATAAATGGGTATCTATTGCTTCTAAGCATTCAAAGTCATATTCGCCCTTTTTGTTTTTGGGAGTCTCTTCATGGTCTTTGTAGTAATCATCAACAGAAATAGGAATGGTATTAAATCCCAAAGATTTTAGATAGCTAGCCAGTCTTTTGGTAGTGGTTGTTTTTCCTGTAGAAGAAGGGCCAGAAATTAAAATAATTTTTTTCTCTTTGCTTTCTTTTATTCTTCTTGCAACATGGGCGATTTCTTCATTAAATACAAGCTCATTGGCTTCAATGATTTCTTTGATTTTACTTTCACTGATTTGTTTATTTAAATCAGCAAGATAAGGGATATGCATTATATCTAACCATTTTTTCCCTTCATTAAATGTAGCAATAATATTTTCATAGTGAACATATTCTGGTACTAAGCCTTCCGTTCTACTGCTTGGATAGACTAAAACGATTTTATTATTTCCTAAATAAACTAAATCAAATTTACTAATTTTTCGTGAATTGTAAGGCAATTCTGTATAGTAATAATTGTAGTAATTTTTTAATTTTTGAAATGTTACTACATCGGTGTTTGTGTTATGAATATTGGTAGCTTTTTCTATTTGCCCCTGTTTTTTAAAATATTGTATGGCTTCTTTCTTATTCACATTGTATCTTTCTATCTTTTCATTTTCACCAATGATTTTAGACATAGCTGCTTTTATTTTATTTAAATCTTCTTTGATAACGGAATGTGGTCCAATAATTTCGGTCATTATTCCTTTTGGTACACTATGTAAAAATTCTACTTCTACGTCTTTCATTGTTTCTTTTACTGCCACTTCAAAAATAAATTTCAAAGCTGCTTGGTACATGCGGTATCCATAGGGATCCAAAACATCAATGAATTCTATTGTGCAGGATTTCGTTAATTTGGATGTCATTGCTACAATTTCATTCCCTATTTTGGCACCTAAAATGATATGTGGCATTTTGTTTTGGTAATATTCCGCTACTTCATACAAAATTGTTCCTATTGGAAAATTTTTAGATGTTCCATCTTTAAAGGTTATAATTATTTCTTGCATACTTTACCCCTCGTATTCTCTTTTATTTTATCATAAAATTGATTATTTTGTCATAAAAACATATAGTCAAAATAAAACAAAAACTTTGTTTTTTATTCAAACAAAGTTTTCTCTCTTTTTCTTTCATTATCGTATAGGTGATTCTGAATTGTTTTCACTTATTCTTGCTTCATTTTGATAGTTTAAAAAGACATTCGTTTTATCAAACACAATTGTTCCTTTTACTAATTGTTCTAGTAAACCTGGCATCAAATTCATACAATCATCTACTTGAGAACTAGCAAATGCAAGTTTGATTCCTGTCGTAGCTTTTAGGAAAGATTTTAATTCTTCTCCAACTTGAGAAATTGCTTCTGTTGGTTTTTTTGTTATAACCCAAACTTGAATCGTTTGAATCTGATTTTTTGCATCTCTTTTTATCTGATACTCTTCTTCTTCTGTTATTATAACGTCACTGCTTAAAAATTTTGTATAAAATGCACAAAGTATATTTTCATCTGTTTCAAACAATTTAGAAACTATCATGTTTATATATTTTTCTTGCATATTTATCCCCCTTTCTTTTGAGAGCTTATTCTAGCAAAATACTTTTCTTCTGTCAATTATTATTTTATTGCACAATTAGACATCTTTTTTTCGTATATTCTTATTTCTTTTATCTATGATAGTAATAGGTGATGCAAAAATGAATATTATTCCAACTGTTATTGAAAAAAGCAGTAATCGGGAGTACGCTTTTGATTTGTATTCTAGACTTTTAAAGGACCGCATCGTGTTTTTAACAGGAGAAATCAATATGGAGTCTGCTAATGTAGTGATTAGTGAGCTTTTGTATTTGGATTCTTTAAACCATGAAGAAATTTGTTTGTATATCAATAGTCCTGGTGGAGAAGTTTGCAGTGGATTTGCTATTTTTGATACTATGGCTTTTATAAAGAGCAATGTAAGAACAATTGTGGTTGGTATGGCCGCTAGTATGGCTGCCTTCTTACTTGCTTGTGGCGATACAAGATGTGCACTTAAAAATGCTGAGGTTATGATCCATCAACCTCTTGGTGGCATTCAAGGTCAAGCAACGGATATTAAGATTGTTGCTGATCATATTTTAAAAACTAAGAAAAAATTGATTGATATTTTGGCAAAGAAAACCAAGAAAAAAACCTCTATTTTAGAGGCCGATATGGAGCGGGATTATTACATGGATAGTAAAGAAGCTTTGGATTATGGAATTATTGATGAAATTCTTTAATTCCTTTTTTATTTTTCACAAATTTCCCTTAGTTCTTGTTTAGTTAAGTGTTTCATTCTTGTTACTACGTCTTCTTTTTTAGTACTTTCTAGTAATTCTTTAAAATAATAAAGTTGCAAACGATTGTATTTTTCTGTAGCTGATCCTTTTGTAATTACTTCTAAACTTTTGCTATTGTAATGATAAGTTTCTTCTTTTGGCGAATAATCTGGTAACCAAATTACATTCATTAGGTGAGCCCATTCGTTTATGGTATTGTCTTCAAATAAAACAGGATGATTCGTTTCTAAATCACAAAATAACGCATAGTTATGCATGCCATTTGGCATTGTTTCTTGTTTCTTTTTCCAATCAATGCTCACAAAATCGGGTTGACCATCGTTAATCGTATCATTCAATCTTGCTATATGATTAATATAAACTAGTAAATTGCTACTTTCTTTTGTTTCTTGAAATACAGATAAATAGGTATTTCTTAAAATGACGTCATTTGTTATTGCATTAACTTTTTCTTTGTCTACATTAAAATAATTGAAAGCAAATTTATTATTTAGAGATCCATTGAAAAAATATATCAGTCTTTTTTTACCTTCTATTAGCTCTTTGTACTCTTTTTTAGCTTTTGATAATTCCATATCTGTCATTTGTTTTCCTTCTTTCTTAAGTGATTATTCTATCATTCTGTTGTTATGCTGTAAATTTATTTTTTGTATTGTTCTATTATTTTTTTTATTTTAATAAAATGATGGTTGATTCCTGATTTCCCTATTTTATAATCCGTTTCTAAAGAAATGATTTCTGCTAGTTCTGCATAGGAAGATTCGGGATATTTGTATCGGTATTCTAGTACAATTTTGGTGTGTTCATCAAACAAGTCCATTAAGTCATTTTCTTTTAAGTAGGTAATGTCTTCTATCTGCTTCATTCCTGTTGTTGTTGTTTTTTCTTGGTTGGCAATTTCACAGTTGTTTAAGCGATTGACCATATTTTTGTGGTCTCTATAGATTCGTATATCTTCAAAATAGAATAGTGATTGAATTGCATTAAACATTTTTATTAAATCACTTATAGCTTCTGCACTTTTGATATAGGTTATGTATCGATTGTTTCTTTTTAACACTTTGGCTTCTAAGTTTAAACTTTTTAGTAATTTTTTTATAAAGTCTGCGTCTGTTTTGGTTAAAAATGTAAATTCTAAATGATACCCACTTGTACTTGGGTCGTTTATAGAACCAGTGGTTAGAAAGGCTCCTTTTAAAAAAGCTACTTTTTCTTCAAAGGAATCGTAATAGTTTTCATTGACTTTTCGTTTTTTTCCTTTGTCAAAAATGTACAATGCTTCTAAAATGAATTCCAATTTTTCTTTTATTTCTAAAATATAAATTTGTTTGACGCGAAAACGTTTTTGATTTCGAATGATTATTGTGATGTTGATGCCAAATATTTCTTTTAAATAGGAATAAATTCTTCTTGCTATTTTGGCATTTTCACTCGTGATAGTCATTTTTTCTTTTGTGATTTTTGCATCGTATCGTACTATGGCGGAGAGTTCTGCTCTTTTTTCTATTTGATTTCCTTCTAAACTGGTAATTTCTTCTTTTAAACGACTTGAAAATGTCATGGTATCTTCCTTTCTAGTAATAGTGGTATCTTGTTAGGTTTCCTTTTCATTTTTTCATTAAAATGGTTTGTAGGATTCTACTGATTCCTGTTTTTAAGTCATATTTTTTCTTGTATGGTTCTACTAAAATCGTTACAAGTTCGTATTTGTTTCCAAATACAATGTCACTTAACATTTGGTCTCCTATCATGGCTGTATTGTTTTTTTTAATCTGTATTTCTTTTTTTATTTTTTTGTATGCGGTTTTGGTAGGTTTGCTTGCATTCGCAATCCCTTTTACTTGTAACTTTTCAGCAACTGGCTTTACTCTGGATTCTTTATTATTGGATAATAGACAAATAGTAAATTCTTTTTTTAAGTGTTCAAAAAAATGTTCTAGTTCTACTGTTACTTTTGTTTCGTTGACGGGCATTATGGTGTTATCAATATCAAAAATCAAATGCTTTATTCCTTGTTGTTTTAATTGTTTGTAGTTGATGCTATAGATGTCTTTTACATAGTGATGAGGAGTGATTAAAAAAATGGCTTGTTTGTTGTTCTTCCATGCACCCCAAAATATAGTTAGCATTTCTTTGTTTGGCTTTTTCAATTGATGGTTCCCTTCTTTTCTTTTCTTAAAATTTTAAGGTATTCATTTTTCTTTTTTAGAACACCTCTTTTATTATTATATCTTTGCCACTAAAAAAAAGAAACTAAATTGTTTCCTTTATCTTGCGCTGGTATGTTGATTTTTATTTTCTACAATCATGGAACGACCTTCTTCAATATCTATCTTTTCTTCTGGAGATATTACCATCACACGGATATTTAATAAACAATTTTCTAGAGCGGTTCGCTCTTCTGATTGCCATTCACTTCCTAACAAATATAAATCATAGCCTTCTTTCCAACGCTGATAGTTCAATATTGTTGGTTTTTTCAAATATCGATTTATTATTTTTTTGTAACTTTGCTCCAAATCTTGGAATTGTTCCGTAGAGGCTAATCGTATTTTTAATAAAGATTCTGCTAGTTGTTTATATTCACTCCTATGTAATTCTCGACCCAAGCAATATAAATCATAACCAGCTACCATTTGCTTAGAGTTACTTGAATCCAATGAAACATCAAGTAAATATCGATTTACCATTCTATTGTAGATTTGTTCTTTTTGATCCATTAAACTTTCTTGAATATCAGTGACTTGGAAAGCATCATCAGTAGTTATCATCTCAACATCCGCTTTTTTTATAAATTGTGATATTATATTGGCAAGGTCTTGATAAGACTCTTTTCCTTGACAATAGAGTTGATACCCGTATAGGAACTCCTCCATTGACATTTTCCTACAATCATTTTTAATTATGAAATCATAGACGCTTTTTTTATATTCTTGGTTTGTAGAAATTTCTTCATTTTCCATACAAAAACCCCCTTATTGAGAGGGTATTATATACTATGAGTTCTTTCATGTCAACTTTCTATTTATAAAATGCTGTTCTGGTGGTCCAACTGTATCCTTTTGCATTTCTAAATCCTGGGGGAACAATGACTTTGGAAGCAGGAGTTCCTTCTTTTGCTGAATAAAAACCATTTTTCACTCCAAAATGAAGATGTGCTCCTGTGGAACAAGTATCTATCTTTTTACCTGCTGCCCTAGCGGCCGCTTGGGCTCTTGGTCCACCACCAACGGTACCTATAATAGTATTATGATCTACAGGATCTCCTACTTTTACATTGATTGTCAATAAGTGATAATAATAGGTTGTATAAGGTTTACCATCTACTACAACGTCAATATATAGCATATTTCCACCACAATAATAGAAAGGAACGATACCTGATACGGTTCCTCCTGCTGCTGCATAGACAGGAGTTCCTTCGGAATTTCCACCAATATCTATACCACTATGAAAACTATATTTTTGTCCTGTCACTGGATGGGTTCGATACCCTTGTGGACTTGTAACTGTTCCTCTAATCAATGGTTTTAACCAACTACTATTTGCCATTAATTCTATAATTAATGCATCTTTTTTTATTGTACCAAATATTTTTTTGCTTAATTCTTCATACATTTTAACGTTTGTTTCTGCTGTTTTAATTTTTGTATCTATGTCTAATTCATGCATATCATACGACTCTAAATTTCCATACAAACTTTCAATGGCACTTTGGTATTCTGGAATTTTCTTTTCTAAATACTTTTGTTTTTCTGCTAAGTCTTTTTTTAGTTGTTCATTTTGTTTAATTAATGCTTTTAATTCTTCTAAATTTTTTTGATTGGAAGAGGTAATTTGTTCAATAGCAGAAATACGCATGACAAGGTCTGTAATGGAGGATGCATCTGAAACGTATTCTACATATACATTTTTACTTTGTAATTGTTGTAACGCTTTCATTATCTTTTCTGTTTGCTCTTTTAAGCCTTCAATTTTTTTATTAGAAGCAACAATTTTTTCTTCTGCTTCTTCTATATCTTTTTCTGCTTGGGCAATGTCTTTTTCTGCTTGGGCAATTGCATCTTTCTTGGCTTGGATTTGCTTTTTTGTCTCTTCTTTTTGTGATTCGATTTCTCTTTTTTGACGTCTTAAATCTTCTAATTCTTTTTGTTTGTCTCCTAATGTTTCTTCTGCATCCGTTTTAGCAATGACTGGTGCAGGGTTCACAAAATAAGAAAACATTATAGAAAAGATCATTAAAAAGACAAATGTTCCTTTCATTAATTTCTTTATCATATTTTTAAATATCTCCTTACTGCTCTGTAACTTCCAAACATTCCTATAATGGCTCCTATAATAGCAAGTAGGCCTGATACGTAGAATATAAAGTTGAATGGTTCTACTAAACGAATGATGGCTGTGAATAAGTGTCCGTTAAAGTGGTCATACAGTAAAACGTATCCATAAATGGTGACTAGAATTGGAATGATGCTTCCAAGAATTCCTAAAATTAATCCTTCAAATAGAAATGGCAAACGAATAGAAATGTTGCTTGCACCTACTAAACGCATGATGTCTATTTCTCCACGACGAGAGAAAATAGTAAGTTTTATGGTGTTTCCAATTAAGAAGGCAGTGACGAGTACTAGGGCAATTACAATAATAATTGTTACTTTTTCTACAACGTTAAATATGGCAACTAAGTTTTCAGCCATTCCTTCTCCGTAGTCAGCACTCGCTACAAAATCATAGGTTTTGATTTGTTCTGTGGTTTCTTTTAGAAGTTTTACATCTTTTACAAAAACTGTGATAGAGTCTAATAAAGGATTGGCATCTAAAAATTCTAAAGCTTGAGAAAATGTATCAGAGTATTCTTTCATTTCTAGTTTCCATTCCTCTTTGCTTTTGTATTCTCTTTTTTCTACATTTTGCATGTGTTCTAAATCGTTTAGGATGGTTGCTACTTGGTCTTCTGTTCTGTTTTCTTTTAAGTAGACAACAATCGTTAGTTCTTTTTCTAAGTTTGTTGTGATATTTTTGATGTTGTAAGAGATAATCATTGCTACTGCTACTAATATTAGGGTGATACTACTACATGTAATGGCGGCAGTTGATAAACTAAAATTTCTAAATACACTTTTTAAGGCATCTCGTATGCCACGCGTTAAAATTCTAATTGCTTTCATGAACTTTATAACTTCCTTTCGCGTAGTCTTTTGCTAGTACCCCATTTTCTATGTACAATACTCTTTTTTTCATTTTTTCCACAATTTCTCTATCATGGGTTGCCATGATGATTGTTGTTCCAAATTCTTTGTTTACATTTTCTAATATGTTTACTATTTCTTGGGAAATGTCTGGGTCTAGGTTTCCTGTTGGTTCATCACAGATTAATAGTTTTGGATTGTTTACTATAGCTCTTGCTATACATACTCGTTGTTGTTCTCCACCCGATAATTGATTAGGAAAACTTCTTGCTTTGTCTTTTAATCCAACGTTTTCTAACGCTTTTACTACTTTTGGTCTTATTTCTTTGCTGTGCATTCCAATGGCTTCTAATGCAAAAGCTACATTTTCATAGACAGTTAATTTTGGTAATAATTTAAAGTCCTGAAATACAATTCCTATTTTTCTTCTTAGTTTGTATACTTTGGAATTTCTAAGTTTTGCTACATTGATTCCACCGACAATGACACTTCCATTTGTAGGTCGCTCTTCTCGGTATAACATTTTTATGAATGTAGATTTTCCACTCCCTGATGCTCCAATGACAAAAATAAATTCTCCTTTTTCGATAGATACATTGAAGTCAGCTACAGCTGTGACTCCATTGTTGTATACTTTGTAACAATTTTTGACTTCTATTAAATTCATTACTACACCTCGTATTCTTTTATTATATCATTGGTTTTGGTTTAAATAAATGGTAAATTCTTCTTTTTATAAACCGGGACCTTGTGTTTCTAATTTTTCTTTCAAGGTAGCAATAAAATCTTTTATCGTGGTTTCTAAATCCGTAGTCATTATTTGTCCAGAAGCAATCTGATTTAAAAATTCATATAATTCTATCGGAATTGATTCTCCATTTAATAACGCATGAAAAATATCTGTTTCTTCTTCAACGATAGGGATTCTCTCTGTTTCTTTTATATTTTCGTTATAATAAGCATTGAATTGTTCCATAGGAGAGATAAATGTTCCTTCTTCATTTGTATATTTTTTTACTAAAAGTCTAGCAAAAAAAGACACCCTTCCTACTATATCATTGAATTCATAACAATTTTTAAATCGTGTTAGTAATTGATTGTTGGTATCAAAATAAGAAAATATATCTGCTCTCGTTTCATCTATAAATCTATCATGGTAACGATTATCGTAATCTTCTTCCCCAACTATTCCTCTCAAATGATGATTTCTTATTTCTCTATTTACGACTTTATTGGTTGTTACTATGTTTATAAACTCTTCATTTTCTTTGTTTTTTGTAATTTCTAAATATTCTTTCATATCAATCGCATGATGCAACTCATGTGAAAGCATTGGTAGCATAAGTATGTTTATTGTATCATTTAATTCTTTTTCTGGTATTTTACCTCTGTATTTTTCAAATGAACTCATTAAATCTTCGTAATTTATTTTGAGTGTTCCATTTTTACCAATATCCCCCAATAACGTATAGCGTCCTAAGCTATAATTGCCCCCGAAAGTAACAATAACATCTTTGCATATATTTCTTAAATTTAATTCTTTTGTGCGGAAAAGCAGATAAAATTCAACCATTTTGGGTGTTAAGACTTCATGATTTTTCATCTGTATTCTTAGTATTTCAAAAGCACTTTCTATGCTTACACAAGACATTGGAAAGCTATCCATATTTTTTATAATCTCATCTAAGTAACGTTGAATTAAAGAATACATTTCTTCTTTTTCTTCTTGTTTTTTGGATTTATTTATTAGTTTTATTATTTCTGTTCCAATAGTATCTAATTGTTTTACATTGTTCTCTACTAAAAAGAGTTCCTTTTCTAAGGATATGATTTGTATACTGATTCCTAATTCTTTTGTTTTTTCTTCTTATAGATACTTCTTATAGATATTACTTTCGATAAGAGAGAGCATGATTTCTTCTTCATATATGCCATTATATAAAAACTCAACAAATTCTTCGTAAGTAAATGTTTCTATGTGTTTTAAATAGTATGGTAAGATCTTACTATCTTCTAACCAACTAAATACATTTATAAAAGCTTGGTTGTTTAGTTTTCTTATTCTTTCATAGCCTTTTTCTAGTATTGTTCCTTTTACGGAAATATTTATTTTGTCATGATTAAAAATAGTTTCTATTTCTTCATCACTTAAGTTTTCTAATCGATTTAAAATGCTTTCTATCTTTGTATCTTCTTTTAATTCCTTTATTCGTTCTTCCATCTTAATCCATCCTAAAATGATCCACTATATTCTTTCTGCCCATTCCTCCGGCTACTTCATAGCAATCGTTGATTACAAAGAAGGCATTTGGATCAAATTCTAACACTTTTTCTTTGAATAAGTAATAGTCTTTGTTGGCTACTACACACATTAAAACATGATTTTCCTCTTTTGTGAAACCGCCTTTGGCTTGTAAGAGTGTCACGCCTGTTTTTAAGTCGTGCATTAAAAAATGTTTTATTTTTTCTTCTTCTTTGGTATAAATGAAGAAAAGTTTGCTATTGGATACTCCTATTAAAATACGATCAATCATGGTTGTGTTAATCCATAAGACGATGATGGAATATATGAATTGGTTGACCCCAAAAAGGATGCATGCAAATACCATGATGATACTATTGATGGAAAATATCGCTTTTCCTTCTGGTAATTTTCCATATTTATTGACAATTTTCATTAAAATGTCACTGCCACCCGTGGTGAAACCTGTTTTGTAAATGAGTCCATTGGCAAGTCCACAAATGGAACCACCGATAATGGCTAGAAGCAAGGTACTGTCTAATTGTAATAATGGAAAAATTTTATTAGCAAGTGGAGAGGTTAGAGAAACAAATAATGGATAGAGAATGGCTCCTATGATTGCTCGACTGGTTTCCTTCCATCCTAAAAATACAAGGGCTAGAATCATTAATATTGCTCCAGAAACTCCAATAAAAATGGCTGTATCCAGGTGAAATAATTGCTTTATGATGATGGCAAGTCCACTTGTTCCTCCAATTACAAAGTTATTGGGCACTAAAAAAAGATTGTAGTTGAACGCTAGTAAGGCTACACTTAAAATAAAAAAGATTAGTTTTAAATAAACATTTTTTTTGCTTAGTGTCTTTTTTATATTTTTTAAATAGGAATTCAAATCCATAACCCTCACCTATTCTTTATTTATTATACTAAATATCTGTCATAATTACAATGTGGACTCATATGTATTAATGAGGTGAAATTATATAATGAATGGTAGTTATTATCAAAATCCAACTTTTCCGGGAGCCAGTGATGTAAATAATTTTAATTCTCAAAACTATGCAACTGCTACGACCCCTCCTGGAAATTTGAGTTATAACCAAGATTTGGATATGGAACAGAGTTATATTGAGAATATTTTAAGATTGAATAAAGGAAAACGTGTGAAAGCTTTTTTCTCTTATCCGGATTCTGTGGAGTGGAAAGATAGAATTTATAATGGTATCGTGGAGGAAGCAGGAAGAGACCACTTGATTTTAAGCGACCCCAATACTGGTAAATGGTTTTTACTTCGTCTGATTTATCTTAATTATGTGGAATTTGATGAACGGATTAATTATAGCCATGCTTATTCTGAAAAAACATTTTAATTTAAAAAACTCGTAATTTATTTTACGGGTTCTTTTTTACGTGATTTCCCTTTTAGAGATTATGGGATTATGATTTAAAACTTTAAAAGTAATATTGAAAATTGTTTTTTTCTCTTCCTAGTGTAGTGATAGGTCCATGTCCTGGATAAATGATTGTTTCATTTGGAAAATTGGAAATTGTTTCTAGAGAGTTTTTCATTTTATTTTCATTTCCTGTTGGTAAGTCCATTCTACCAATGGCTCCATTAAAAATAAAGTCTCCTGTAAACATTATTTTTTCTTTTTCAAAATAAAACGTTAGAGAATCACTAGAATGCCCTGGAGTTTTTAGTATTTTGTAATCGAATTCTTTTATTGGTTCATTGTGCTTTGTATGGTATTTTTGTTCAAAATGTGTTAGAGCTCCCGTATGGTCAAAATGATTGTGGGTAAGTAGTATTCCTACTACCTGTAAATCGTTTAGCTGATTTTCTATTTTTTCTTGTTCTGCCCCTGGATCAATTAAAATTGCTTCTTTTTTATGATTGATTACAATATAACAATTGGCTTGTAGCTCACCTACAGGAATACATTTTATGTTCATAAGTTCCTTCTTTCTAGTCTTTGGTGTATCTACTATATAATAAAATCTTATTTTTGAAAAGCCAGTTAGGATTTGATTAAGATTTTTATTAAAATTATTTCTAAATAATGATATACTATTTTATAGGATTAGGTGGTACTATGAATTTGTTTTATATCTTGTTAATTTTTATTATTTTCTGTTCTACTTCTGGAATTGTTTATGTACTTTTTTTTAATAAAATGCAATATTTGAGAACAAAAATTGAGCAGGCAGAGGGAATCATTGATGAAACATTAAGAAAAAGATATGATGCTCTTGTACGAGCAGATAATATTATTAAAACTTCCTTACAGGATGGAAAAGACTATTTTAAAGAGTTTCTTGCTTTGAAAAACAAAAAGATTAGTAATTTTGAAATGGATAGAAAGTTAAAAGAAGCGTTTGCTTTGCTTTATAAATTTAAAGATGACTATCCAGATCTTGGAACGAATAAAGAGTTAAAAGAAATTTTTTCTACTATCAAAGAAACTGATGAAAAAATAGCAGCATTTACAAGTTATTATAATAAAAATACAACTGAATTGAATGAAATGATTCGTAAGTTTCCTTCTAATATGATTGGCAAAATTCATCATTTTCAATTAAGTGCTTTCTTCGATGGTAAGAATATGAACGACGATATTTATGATGATTTTAAATTATAAAAAAAACAACCTTAAATTTTTTACTGGTTGTTTTTTAAATTCCAATCAATTGGTTCAAGTCCGTTTTGTTTTAAATATTCATTGGTTTTGGAAAAAGGTTTGCTTCCAAAAAAACCATAACTTGCAGAAAAAGGACTTGGATGTGCAGAGGTAAGAATTAAGTGTTTTGGATTAGTAATGTATTTTTGTTTTTCTTTTGCAAAGTTGCCCCATAAAATAAAAACGACTGGTTCTTCTTTGTTATTTAGTGTTTTAATTATATAATCGGTTAATCTTTCCCAACCTAAATTTCTGTGAGAGGCTGGCTTGTCCTTTTCTACTGTTAATACGGCATTTAAAAGTAAAACTCCTTGACGGGCCCAGTAAGATAAATCTCCTTCTGGAAATGGTTGTATTCCCAAATCACTTTCTAATTCTTTATAAATATTTTTTAGTGATGGTGGTACTTTTATTCCTTTTTGAACCGAGAAAGAAAGACCATGCGCTTCTCCCACTCCATGATAGGGGTCTTGACCTACTATTACTACTTTTACATTTTTGTAGGGAGTTAATTTTAAAGCATTAAAAATATAATCTTTTGGAGGAAAAATCGTTTTTGTTTTGTATTCTTCTTCTACGACATGATAAAACTTTTTAAAGCCTTCTCCTTCAAAAACTACTTTTAATACTTGATCCCAATCGTTATTTAACATATTTTAACCTACTTTCTTTATTTCTTAAATACAATGCATAAAAGGCAAAAATGATTTGTAAAGCTATAAATAGACTACTTACTAAAAAGATGTATCGTAATCCATATACTAATATTGTTCCACATAAGAATACACCCACTGCTGTTCCAATATATTCTATCATTTCTTTTAAATTATTGAAAGAAAGTTGTTCTTCGCTATCATATCGATTGATATAAGGCGCGTGCGCAATGTCAAGGAAAGCGTCTGAACTTAGCTTTATAAATACAAATGCTAGTAACATACAAAGTTTTGAATTAGAGAAAAATGCAATTGTATAAAGAAGAAAACGAACTCCATATTTTAAAAATATATTGATGTAATTATTTTTAAACGTTAATTTGGAAATGACTAGAGAACCAATGATAACACTCGCAAGCCCTAAGATAATATTCATGTTAGAGATGGCTGATGCTTCAAAGTGAAAGTAATCCGCTAGAAGAAGGACTTGCATTTCGATAAGACAACTATAAGAAATTTCTCCAAAAATAACAAATAATAAATATATTTTTGATATTTTGTCTTTTCTTATCGTCTTTATTATCTTATTTAATTGATTGGTGTACTTATTCTTCTCTTCTTTTTGGGTATATTTTTCTAAATTGGTTTTTGTTAGTAGAAGGAAAGGGATAAAGGTTAATATACATGCAATGAATATATAGAAATTATAATTGATATTTAATCCTCCAATGCTTTTTCCAAGTAAAATTCCTGTTAAAAATACCCCGAAATAGTAACCTGCATCATAAAGTATATCTTTCATTGCATAAATTTTATCGTCTTTTTTTATTAACGTAATGAGCGGATATAAGGATATCCATAGTTCTACATCAATTACATAATCTAGCATAATTAAAAATTTGATAGGTATGTTGTATCCGGTTTCGTTTAATAAAAATAAAAGAAACATCGTGATACTTTTTCCTAAAAATAAAGAACAAGTAAATTTTTTCAATTTGTTTTTGGTAATGAAATTAGAGCTTAAAAAAATGACAGAAACGGATAGTATGGAGCATAAGCTAAATACAATGCTTATGGTTCCTATTGATAACTGATTGTCTGCCATCCATAATTCTTGAAACATGTAAAAAATACCATCTGCTAAAGAGTAAAGTCCTAAAACTAGAAATAACCTTCTTAATTCCTTATTTATTTTTTTCATAGTTTACTTCTTTCTATTTATGATATGTTTCATTGTTTTGAATTTTAAATGCTCGATAGATTTGTTCTAATAGGATTCCCCGAAAAAGTCCATGGGGATAAGTCATTTTGGAAAAAGAAAGCGCATAGTTACTTCTTTTTTTTATGTTATCTGATAAACCATCTGAACTACCTATAATAAAAGTAATTGTACTTTTGGTTATAAACGTTGTTTCTATAAAATTAGCAAATTCTTTACTCGTTTTTTCTTTTCCTTCTATTTCTAAAGTAACTACATAGTCTTTCCAGTCAATATGTTTTAATATGCTTTGTTCTTCTTTTATTAAGTTGTTTTCGTCTTTTAATTCTATGATTTCTAGTTTATGGTATCGATTGATTCTTTTTTGATAATCATGAATTAAATCGACTAGATAGTTTTCTTTTATTTTTCCTAAACATATTATTTTAATCATGATATAACCTCTGTAATCTCAGAACGTTTGGCACAACTTATGTCATTAAATTCTATTTCGTATTCTTTTAAGGTAGTGTGTAACATTTCTAATGCTTTTTCTTCTGTGTTGTTGATATGACTTAGATGCATTAGAATTATTTTTTGTGTGTGCGGACCAATGAGTTTGCTTAAATAAAATGCTGCATCTTTGTTGGATAAATGTCCATAACTTCCAACGACTCGGGTTTTTAGCCATTTTGGATAGGGTCCATTTAAGAGCATTTCAATATCATGATTGCTTTCAAATAAATAAATTTCTTTGTCTTTTAACTGATTAAAGTATTTACGATTGACATATCCTGTATCTGTTACGTAGACTACTGATTCTCCTTTGTTTTCTAATATAAAGTTTCTGGCATCTGGAGCATCATGAGACGATTTGATGGTTGCAATTTTTAAATCTTTTAGATACATATCGTCATCATAGATGATAATATTTTCGTATTCTTTTATTTCTTCTAAATCGTAAAACATTTTTTGACTGAGTAATACCGCTGTTTTGTATTTGTTAACAAACGTTTTTAAGGCACTTGTATGGTCTTTGTGGGTATGACTAATTAAGATGTAATCTATTTCTTCAGGATTTACACCAATGCTATTTAAGTGTTCTTTTATGTATTTGGCATTTCTACCTATATCTATGAGTAATTTTACTTCTTTTGTTTCTATGTAGGTAGAGTTTCCGTCCGATCCACTAGCAAGTACAACAACACGCATTATCTAAATACACTCCAAGGATTTAACCACGTACCATGATCTGGCTCTCCTCTTGAGACACCAAAGTGTAAGTGGGCTCCTGTTGAAGAACCACTGCTTCCCATATATCCAACGACTTGTCCACGAGAGACTTTGTCTCCAACATTTACAGCTACGTTTTGTAGAAGATGGGCATATATGGTGTAATAACCATCCCCATGATTGATTACAACAAAGTTTCCATAGGTTCTACCACAAGTATTTCTATAAGAACCTACATTGGCACATATGGTATTTATTTCTGTCACTGTTCCTTCACGTGATGCATAAATAGGAGACCCCATTCCTGTTCCAGAGATATCTAGAGCATTGTGAAACGATCCCCAACGCCATTCGAAACCAGAGGTTATAACATATGGACGATTGGTTGGCCATCCCCATTTTTTTCCGTTGTCTACATAATTTCCTTTTGGTTTGGATCCACCTTTGGTTGTAATTTGATTTTGTTTTTCTCGAATGGTTACTGTGTTTATTGTTTCTACACTTTGTGATTGTTCTCCATTGATAATTTGTTTTTTCGTTGTTATTCTGTCAATCCCTGTAATTCCTGTTTGAGTCACTTCGTTGAAAGATACTGGTCTTGTTTCATCATATTGCGTTTCACTATCGTATTCTTGTTCTTGGTCTTCTACTGAATGAATACTTTCTACTAGAGTAAGTATTGGATTAATTAGGGCAATGTTTACTTGGTCACCAATTGCTAAAATACTATTTTCATTTCTGAATTTTGGATTGGCAACTAAGAATTCTTTGGGGTTTAGTTTGTTATTTTCTGAAATTGATGCAATAGTATCTCCATTATTTACTACATATTTTGATTGTTCTTTGGAAGAACCAAACAGTAAGTATTGGGTAAGTTCGTTGGCATTAGTGAATATCTTTTCATTGACACTAATGTGTGCTTCTTTGATGGTAATGGTTTCTTGAAAATACATGTTTTCAATCAATGTTCCCACTGTTTCAATCGCTTCTTGGGTGTTGTTTATGTAGGATTTATAGTCTTCTTCGTTTACAAATGAGGTAATTACACTTTTGATTGCTTCTTCAAATATTTCTTTGTTTAATACATTTAGAGTAATGTCTTCTTTTTCTTCTTCATTGAATTTAATCTTAATTGTATATCCTTGTATCGTAAAATCGTCTTCATCTTTTATTTTTTCGTAAATGTCTTTGGCACTGGTAATTTTTTCATTGTAAGTATGATATTCTTTGATGACAAACCCATTGGGTGGATAAACAGTTTCTACTTCATAGGCTTCTTTGATGTCTTTTTGCTCTTCATTTATTAGAGCATACAATTCTTGTTGGTTTTTAATTAGGCCTAGTTTGTTTCCATTTAGGTAAACTTGATATACTTTGTTTGCATAATTAAAATTACGGTCTGTTAATCCAATGATTAAAAATAAGACTCCTATGATACTTGTAATTAATATAGTTTTTATACAATCCTTTTTTTTCAATTTGATCACCTTTTTTAAAATTCTTCTGCTGGTTCTACTTTTAAGTAATTTTTGAAACAGCTTTTGTTTAGCTCGAATAGTATTTGTATCGCTCCCGTTGAACCACTTCTGTGTTTCGCTATGATTAAATCAACTGGTACAATGGTTAGTTTTTGTTCTGCGGTTTTGTCTTCATGATAATCTTGACGATTTAAAAACATAACTATGTCTGCATCTTGCTCGATTGAACCAGACTCACGCAAATCTACTAGTCTTGGCTGATTGGTATCTTTTCTTTGCTCTGCACCACGAGTTAATTGAGCAAGAGCAATGACTGGAACATTTAGTTCAATAGCCATTTTCTTTAATGACCTTGAAATTTCTGATACTTCTATTTGACGAGATTCTGCTCTTCCACCTGTTGTTACTAACTGCAAATAGTCAATAACTACTAGAGCAAGGCCTTTTTCACTGTTTGCTAATCTTCGGCATTTGGCTCTAATTTCAGGAGCTGTGACTGCCACATTGTCTTCAATATAAATATTGGTGTCTGCTAGTTGGCTCATGGCCTCGTTGTATTTCTTCCAATCACTATGGTCAAGCATTCCTGTTTTTAATTTTTCTCCTTCAATTCCTCCGACAGCACTAATCATACGATTTACTAGTTGTTCACTGGCCATTTCTAAATTGAATACAGCAACTGCTTTGTCTGTTGTCATAGCAGCATTGGTTGCAATATTTAAGGCAAAAGCTGTTTTACCCATGGCAGGACGGGCTCCCAAAATTATGAGTTCTCCTCCATGTAGGCCACTCGTTGCTTTATCTAAATCATAAAAACCTGTTTCTAATCCTGTGATTACACTTTTGTTTTTTGCTAATTGTTCTAGATTTTCTTGCGCCCGTCTTAATACTTCTGAAATGGGTGTAAGTTCTGATGTTACTCTAGATTTTGCAACGTCCAAAATTTTTCTTTCAGAGTTGTCTAATAAGTACGCTAAATCTTTGTCTTCTTCATACGTTGCTTCAATAATATTGGTTGCTGTGTCAATTAGGTTACGTCGGATGGATTTTTCTTTTATGATTTTTATGTAAGAATCTAAGTTTGCAATGGTTGCTACAGAGTCAATTACATCCGTTAAATAATCAATTCCTCCAATAGCATTTAAGTTTTTTTGCTTGTCTAGTTCGTTTTTTATAGTGGTTATATCTACTGGTGTACTTGTTTTGTGTAGTTCCACTAAAGCTTCAAAGATTTTTTTATTGGCTTCTTTGTAAAACATAGTTGGTGTTACTTCTTCTACTACTTTTTCTAAAGCATATTTATTTAGAAAACATACACCTAGGACACTCATTTCTGCTTCTTCATTTTGGGGCATTTGTTTTACAGCCATTGTTTCACCTTCTTACTTTTCTTTGATTTTTATTGTTAGTTTTGTCTTTACTTTTTTATGTAGTTCTAGTTCGATTTCATGACATCCTAATGTATCAATGACTCCATCAATGTGAATGCATTTTTTATCTATGTTAAATCCTTGACGTTTTAATTCTTCATTGATTTGTTTCGTTGAAATGGAACCAAACGTTTTGCCATCTTTTCCTGCTTTCGTTAAGAAGATAAACTCCTTTGTTTGGATTTTATTTGCTATTTCTTGACATTCTTTTATTTTTGCGTCTTCCTCTTGTCTTCTAGTTTCTAGCTCACTTTCTAATACTTCTTTACTTTTTTTAGAGTAAGGAACGGCTAGTTTGTTTTTGATTAAAAAGTTATTGGCATACCCATCACTGACTTCTAGGATGTCGTCTTTTTTTCCTTGTTTTTTTACATCTTGTAATAGGATTACTTTCATTTTTAAACCCTCCCATTCGTTATCTATTATAGCATGTTTTTCTTTGCGTTAGCAACGGAAATTGCCTTTCATGATGGCATCTATCGCTTGTAAATTATTTTTTACTTCTAATGAGAGTACTCGTTTTATGCCTTCTAACACATTTTCTTTTGTTTGCTCTTTTATATCCATAAATACTTCATTGAATTGAATTTCTTTTATTTTTTCTAGATATTCTTTTAAAACACTTATTTCTTTATAGGATCCATTTTTTAGAAAATTTTCTATTGTTAGAGAGGCTGGTGGTGTATTTCTTGTTAATGGTGTATCTTGGTATTGCAATTTGTATCCGTTTTCATTCTCGTCTTGAATTCTAATTGTTCCGTAGAGTCCAAAGTCATAAAAAGGAGAAAAATGAAGAAAGGAATCTTCTACATAGGTTTCTAAATTGGCTGGTTTTAAATCACTATTGCCTAATAAAATTTGAATAATGAATCGCTCTAATAATTCTTGTTCTATCTCTTTACTATAAATTAAATGATTTTTTAAACAATACCATTGTAGTAAAACTTTTAAATCTGTTACAGTATACAAAGGTTTATTAGAAAAATAATTGCAATACTCTTTCATCATATCATAGATATTTTTTATTTCTTTTTTTTGCATCGTATAGTCTTCTGATATTATCCCTTTTTGATTTTTTCTTTTGGCCAGATCATTTCTTACAACAGGCAAGTCTAGTTTGGCTATAATACGCGGATAAAATAGTTCTCGATAGCTCATCAAAATATCTTGTATTTTAAATAATTTAATTGATTGTCTATTTGTATACCATCCTTCACAATAGTCTCCTTGTTTCCAGTTCAATTTATCAATCGGTTTATAATTATCAATAATACAATACCCATTTCTTCTTTTCATAACTATCACAAATGTCTATTTTAACATAGGTTGCTTTTCTTGCAAAATAAAAAGCTATTCTTTTTCAATAACTTCTTTATTTATCACATTTTGACATGGATTGTTGTTTAAAATTTGTATTAAGTTTTCGATACACATCTTTTTAACTCTTTCTAATCCTTCCACCGCATTATAACCTGTATGAGGAGTTAACAAAAACTTTCCATTTGGTAATGTTAAAAGTTTTGCTTCTTTTGAGTTTAGATTGATAGGTTCACTATAGAATCCATCAAAAGCACACCCCGCTATTTTATTATTTTTTAATAATTTATAAAGTGCTTCTGCATCCACTATTTCTGCTCTTGCAGTATTAATAAAATAAGCTGTTTCTTTCATTTTAAAAAGTTCTTTTTCTCCTATTAAATTGCGTGTACTATCCGTAAGGGGTAAATGCAGAGAAACAACATCCGATTTTTCCATTAATTCTTCTAGTGATGTTCTTTTTGCATAATAGTTTTTTTCTTGTTCTAGTTTATTTTCTTTATCATAATATAAAATATTCGCATGGAAAGCATTGTACATTATGTTTGCAAAATAAGATCCTATGTGGCCCATGCCGATTATTCCTATTGTTTTATCTTTTAAATCAAAGAAAGATTTTTCACGCCAGTTTCCTTTTTTAGTTTCTTCATTGTGCTGTATTATTTTTTGATTTAATGCGAATATTAATCCTAGTGTAAATTCTGCAACTGAGTAAGAATTTACTTTTGGAGTATTTGCTATTATTTTTCCATATTTGTTGGCAATTTCCATATCAATACATTTTTGATATCCTATACCAAAAAATTGTATAACTTTTAGATTTTCACATTGTTTTAAGATGTTTTCTGTATAATATTCTTCTCCGTTTACAATAACAGCTTCATAATTTTGAAGAATTTTTATTAATTCTTGCTCTTTTATATGCGGAGGCACAATCGTAATTTCTAATCCTAATTTTTTTAATTTTTCTAATTCTTCTTTAGTAAAAATATTTTCTCCTCCAGTAAAAAGTATTTTATGCATCATTTGTTCCTCTTTTCTACATCTATTATAATCAAATTATTTTATAGTTGCAAAAAATATTACATTTTAAAATTATTTTGTTTTTTATAAATTAAAAAAACATTCCATAAAGAATGTTCCTATTAAGCAGCTTCTTGATTTCTTATCATTTCTGGATTGAATGTAGGTATTTCTTCTATCGTTCTTTCTGGTGTATTATCTAATCCTGGAAATAAGTCATCTTTGTTTTCACGTGATGCATATCTTTGGTCACTTTCTAGTTTTTCAGCCCAAATTGATAAATAACTTTCTGCTGATTCTTCTCCTCTTGTACGAATAAATTGTTTTAGGTAAGCTACTCCTCCTAATTTTTCTATAGTATCTGCAGAATAGATTTGTAACCAATCTGGTAGTTCTAAATTGTTTCTTTTGAATGTAAATAAGTTTTTCATTTGTTCCATTGTTACATTGGATTTTTGAATGGTTCCTCCATCTCTTACAAAGGAAATGTCTTCCATTACATTTTCGATATGATCTTCTGCCCATTTCATTACTTCTAATGTATCTTTTGCACTTATTCTAGATATCAATTCTGTTAATTTATTAGCAAAAATTGTTTGGTATTCTTTTAGTATTTCACTTAGTTTGTTTCTTAATTCTGGAGTATAGTATTGACTACTTAAGGCAAGTCCCATCACTTGGAACCAATCATTTGTATTATAACTTGACCAGTGCCCATAAATAATACGTTCTTTTTCACTTTCTAGTTGTTTACTTAAATTAGCTAGTTTGTCTGGTAGTAAATTCGCGAGTGTTATACCAAAAATATTTTTGTATTCTCCTACTCTCCAATCAGATGCTATACATCCTGCTTCTTCATAACGATTGTAAACACCCATGCAGCCATCAATCATATCAACTGTTACTTCAATACCTTCTTTGTCATAACTTATTTCAGATGTTGGTCTTGTATAAACATCAAAGGCCGGATAATTTCTGCAATCACATATTAAAGACATTGTTGCACCATAGTATCCTAATTTTTGTTTGTCTGGATATGGGTCTTTGTTTCCAAAGATACTTACAACAATTTCTTCTTCATTCACTGGCAAGCTTTCTTTTAATTTTACGTTTGCTGAGCCGTTGAATAAGAAATATTCGTGTAGTTTTTCATGAATTTCTTTTTCTTGTATGTCTGTTATGGTATGGTATCCTAGTTGAAAGCCTTTTACTCCTATTAAATAATGATATAATAATTGCACTGGCATATCTTCTGTCGTATCAAAATTTTCATATGCAAAACGTGTTTTTTTATTTTTAATGTTTACTTTGTCTTTTTTGCTCCACCAATCATATGCTTCTTTTAAAGTAGAAGGTTTTACATAAGAAGGTAATTCTTCTATATTTTCTCCATAAATGCTGAATTTTTTCTTGTATGGAAATTCAGAAATATGGTGCATTTCTATTTCCCCTGATGCATTTGCCGTTTGGTATAAAACAGTATTTCCTTCTTCATCTTCATAAACATTTATGATTTGGTATTCTCTATTGTTGATACTTACATCAATTAATTTGCTTACATCAAATTCTGCTTCTAAATATTCTACTGGATTTTGCAAAATAGATTGATAATTTCCTAAATTAACACGAATATTCGCACAACTATTTAATATTTCTGGTTGCACTTGTTGCCATTCAGGACGACCACTCTCTAAATTGTCAACATCAACAATTAGCATTTGGTATGGTTCTTGTTCATTTCTTAATCCATTGGATAAACCGACTAATATTTTCATTTTCAACCTCTTCCTATTCTTAGTAAAATTTATTACCTTTACTAGTTTCTTCTTATTCTTTTTTATTATATCATAATTTTTTTATTTTCTACAATATTCCTTACATTTTAGTGTAAATTGCTTTCTTTTTTGCTTTATTAGACATTTTTTGTCACTTTTTTACAGAGTATAATAATTTTTATTGCTATTTTTATTATTGCTTTCCTATTCTTTTTTATTACACAATTCATAAATATTTGTTAAATTCTTTTTTAACTTTTTTCTTACATATTTTGCCATATCCTTTGATACATGCTTACCAATTTGGTCTTCTATTTCTTCTTCAATATATATAGTTTTTGCTGCTTCTTCTCTCGCTTTTTCTAAATATTCATTTAATAATTCAATTTCTTTTTTAGTTGCGTTGTCTAAAAATTGCTTTAGCGTTTCTTTTGGTTTTATTATTTCTCCTTCTTTTGTTGTTTTATATTGAAAGCGATAAGGATAGCTTTTTTTGCCTTTTATATTTATTTCCCCATATTCTCCAAAATCGTATAATGGAGAAAATTTTGCTGTTTTTTCTATCACAATTTCTAGATTCCTAGCATGCAAATCTATACTTCCTCCAATAATTTGGGCAATAAATTGTAAAAGACTTTCTTCTTGCATATGAGGACTTTGGATATTTTTATTATCTAGTAAAAATAAGTCTATGATTCCAGGAAGTCGTTCTAAATTATAATCATGTTCGTAGCTAATTGTTGATGCTAAATAATATTTTTGTTCTTTATTAATTCGTCTAATTTTTTCGTCCCAAAACTTATTTAATATTTGCTCTACTGAATAAATGGGAAATTGGTTAGGATTGTAGTTTTTTGCTATTACTCCAAATTGACTCCCTAAAACCGCTAAGTCTATTTCAACTGTTCTGAAATTTATTTTTCTCATAAAATAAGAATAAAAAAGTTCTTTGTATGCTTTGTAATTACTTACTACTTTAAACAAATATTCGTTTTCTCCATCACTATACCATGATTTTGCAAATAACGAGCATGCTATTTGACGATTTAATTTTTTATATTCTCCTATATTTCTATAGCCATTGATTCGTTCCATAATTCTCACAATTTGTTATTTTAACATAAAGACAGAAAAAAAACATTCTTTTTGGAATGCTTATTTTACAAATGGTATTAATGCCATAAATCTTGCATATTTGATTTGCTCAGCAATATGTCTTTGGTGTTTTGCACATGCACCAGTCATACGTCTAGGTAAAATTTTACCTTTTTCATTTATGTATTTATTAATAATCATTACATCTTTATAATCAACGCTTTTCCCAGCACACATTTGGCATATTTTTTTCTTTTTTCTACGAAATTCTGCCATTTTTAGTATCTCCTTTCTTAGAATGGTAAGTCATCATCGCTTAATGCAATTTCTTCTCCAAAGTCTTTGAATGGATCTTCTGATATGTCAGAAGTAGGCATGTCTCCGCCTTGGTTTGCGTTGTAACTTTGGTCATTATAACTATTGTTGTTATTAAAGTTATTGTAACCACTATTGTTGTTAGCATCGCTTTTTGAACCTAAGAATGTTACATTGTCGCAGATGATATCTGTTGTATATCTTTTTGATCCATCTTGTGCGTCGTATGATCCTGTTTGGATTCTTCCATCTACTGCTACTTGTGTTCCTTTGGTACAATACTTTGCTATATTTTCTGCTTGTTTGCGCCACGCAACACAATTGATAAAGTCTGCTCCTCTTTCTCCATTTTGGTCTTGGTAAGTTCGAGTTACTGCAATCGTAAATCTTGTTACATTCATTCCACTCATGGTCGTACGCATTTCTGGATCTCTTGCGAGTCTTCCTATTAAAATTACCTTATTCATATTTTTACTCCTCGTCTAATCGAATGATTAGATGTCTTAAAATGTTTTCATTAATTAACGCTTTTCGATTTAACTCGCTGATTGCACTATTTTCTGCTTCAATGTTCATTACATAATAATAACCACTGATTTCTTTTTTGATTGGATACGCTAATTTTTTTTCTCCTAGTTCATTAAATTCTGTAACACGCCCTTTGTTGTCAGTGATAATTTTTTTCATTGTTTCTGCAGTTTTTTTAATTTCTTCGCTTTCTTGCGCAGATTTTACAATGAACATTACTTCGTATTTCTTCATTATCTACACCTCCTTATGGTCTATTTGGCTTTAGTTTTTCTAAAGCAAGGAGTAATTCATTACTCGACCTAGATTATAACAGAAAAAGTAAACTGTGTAAATGTTTATTTTTCTGTTATATTGTATTCTTTTCAATCATTTCTATGTTTTAATTATCCACATAGGGAAGTCGTTCTTTTCTGATTAATGCATTTTGCTCGATTTCTTTTTTCTTTTTTTCCTGTGCAGGTATTGCTCTTTTAAAACTTTCTAAAGTCATCTCTTCTTCATTTTGTAAAAGATATCTTGCAATTTGAAAAAATCGTCTTTTTTGTTTGAAATTTTCAAGCATTGAAATAAGAATAGAAGGCTTAATAGTTATAAAAGCGCTGATTTCTAGTTGCTCTAATATATATGGCGCACAATCCAAAAAAAGAGATTCATAACTTTCTTCTTGGATACATTCTTTATCTAATTTGTACAATCGTACTAAATTTCCTGTTGCCATTCTTTTTAATAATAAGTCTTCTGTTTTTATATAGATATTTTTGTAGGTTGTATTTTGGAACAATGGTACGATTTCTCTTTTTCCTTTTTTTATATAGATTCCTAGCAATTCTATATCAATAATTTCTAAAACTATACCATAGACTTCTCTTCTTTTATTTAAGCTTTCTATTAATTCTTGTTTTTTTTCTTTAAAAAATTCTCTTTCATTTTTATAATTAAAAGTCATTTTATCTAATTCTTCTATAAAGTCGGTTTTATATGGGTATTCTATTTCTACCTCTTGTAAGCTATATGCTTTTATAGATAGTATCAAAGGATAAAAATTTCCATTCATTTTCTTGTTCGTCCCTCTTTTTGATTTAAATCAAATATTTTATTTTCTCGCGCTAAACGAATTAAATGATAGGCTTCAAAATTTATAATTTCTTTTCCAATCTTTGTTTTTTCATAGTTTTCACTTTCAAAATATCCAGTAGGTGCTGCTACTAGAGAGTAAGTTAGAGGAAGCGAAACGTATTTCAAAGCACTTGCTAAACATCTCTTTACATGATATTCTGATGTGATTAAAATCAGATTTTCTCCTTCTTGTATTTGTATAAAAGATGTTATGTTTTGCAATGTTTCATTAGAGTTATTGGATAGACAATCTAATAAAATGTCTTCTTTTTTTACTCCTAATTCTAAGGCATATTTTCCCATTCTTTCTGCTTCTGAGAATTCATCTTCTATGATATAGGATATTGTTCTATTTTCTTTTATTATTTCTTCTGGTGTTTGATTGTTTTTAGCATTTGAGATACCATTCTTTCCTCCTGTAAAAACTAATTTTTTTACACGTTTTTCTTTATATAATTGTACTGCTTTTTGTACTCTTGCGTCCATTTCTATTTTTCGACTTGTTCCAAAAACGATTGCATAGGTTGCTGGTAAAAAATCATCTTCTATACCAGAGAACACAATTTCTTCTATTGTTTCTTTATCTAATTTTTCATTTTCATATCTTTTACTGGTTGCATTCCATACTGGTTCTATCAAAAATTCACTTAATCTCATATCTTCCTCACTTGTTTTTTATTATAGAAAGTATTTTATTACATTGCAAGCGCTAAAAATAGGTAAGTATTTATATAAAATAAAAAGGAAAGATACTTAATTCCTTCTTTTTTGATACTATTTTACATTTAAACTGCTTGATAAAATTTTATTTCGTACTCTTGTTTGTTCTTCCCCTTCTACTATTCGAGGTTGATAATTATTTCTATCCTTTTCTCCTGATAGAGAACAAGGAATTATTTGTATTTCTGATGTCGTTATTTTTCCGCTATTAAAATGAAAAGTCTCTTGAAATATCATTGTATCTTTGTCACTTGGATTTTTATTTCCACCAAAAACAAAGTTGCCAAGAGAATATACTATGTGTTTTCCTTTGTAGTTTTCTATCCCTTGTAATACATGTGGATGATGTCCTAGTACTAAATCCGCTCCATAATCTATGGCAAATCTTGCTATATTTTCTTGAGTTGCATTTTGTCTGGATTCCCGTTCTATTCCCCAGTGATAAGAAATAATAATCAAGTTCGTTTCTTGCTCTTTAAAAAAATCTATTGCTTTTTGTGTATTATCTTTTGCAGTTTGTTCGATCCAACCTTCTATACCAGCAAGTCCAATTTTCAAGCCTTTGATTTCGAGTATTTTATAATTATCGTAGCCAAATGATGGAATATTTGCTTTTTCTAAATTTTCTTTTGTTTCTTCGTATCCTTTTTCTCCATAATCAAACATATGGTTATTAGCAAGATTGACTGCTTCAATACTTCCTTCTGCTAAAATATTTGTATAATCTGCTGGTCCTTTGAAATTAAATTTTTTGTCTACTCTATATTTTTCTATTGCTTCCCAATTTTCTAATGAAATTAATGTAGTTTCTAAGTTAGCAATTGATAAGTCATCTTGAGATACTATTGGATAAACTTCTTTAAAAAAATAACTGTAATCTTCCTCTTGTTTAGCAAATACGTCAGGAAGTGTATTTTGTGGTCCAAAGTTTGTATCAGTTCCTAAAGTACAATCTCCTACCGCACTGATAGTGATAGCCACAACTTTACTTTTTTCTTTTATTTCTTCTACTACTTTTATAGTACAATCTATTGTTTTTTCTAAAATATCTTCATTTGGAATTGGTTCTACTTTTGGCATAGATACATAATAGCTTTCTTTATTTGAAGAACATCCGCTTAGTAGAATCGTTGCACTTAAAGCTGTTAAAAGACATTTATATTGTGTTAATTTCCATTTCATTGTTTCCCCTCTTTTGCATGAGGAGTATCATAACACATTTTTCTATAAATGCAAAAATTTTTTCTTGATTTTAATTAAAATACAAACTATTTTATTTTTTTACTATTTTTATTTTTAAATGACATACATCTAATATTTTAATAAACAACTTTAATGGTATTTGATTTATTTTACTTTCATATCGTTGGTATTGTTGCTGTTTTATTCCTAATTTTTCTGCTAGTTCTTTTTGAGTTAAATTTTTACTTTTACGAATTTCTCTTAAATCTACGTTCATTATTTCTTTTTAATACAAATACATTATGGGAACAGAAACATTAGTAATGTAATTCATTAAACCTCCAGAATGCATAGAAACTGCAATTCTTACAGCATTAGTTTCTTCTATACTTAAAATATTTTCCTCATTTTGATTACTGCAATTATAACTTGTTCCCCAGATTTCTCTACCATTTATTTTAACAAATGCATTTTGTTGACGATATTGACTTTGTACTCCACTACAAGTTCCATTTAAGGTATATCTAAAACCTATATTTTTATAATCATTTAAATTTAAATTTTCTATGTAGAGTTCTCCTCCCATATAATAAGAAGCTGAATCATCTGCAATATATAAAGAAGTAGTTGTACTTGCCGTGCCTTCTTTTACTTGTGAATTGTTGGGATAAACTGTGTTCATGTAGTTTAGGTTTCTATTCCAAGTAAAACCGGTATTTCCATTTTTAAATAAATAAAATGGTAATCCTGCATTGTACTTTTCTCTTTCCGTAATAACTGTGGAATTCAATATTTGCTTTTTTATGGTATCTGTATAATGCTCACTATTTTTTAATTCCTCTTTTAAATACTCTGAGTTTGTAAGAAGTTCCATTGCATCTTTACTTGAAATTATTTTATTTATATCTTCTGGATTTTGTAGTATGTCATTTACTTCCTTTGGATTTATGTCTATTATTTCTGCTAATTGCGTTAAATCTTCATGGAAAACAATTTCATTTTGTACAGCACTGATAACTACTTTACTATGAAATACTTTATTTTGTGATTCATTTCCAGCACTTTCGTCTAGCCACAATCGTAAACTATGTTCTTTGGTTTCTTTTGGATTTAGTTTTCCACTGTATAATTTATATGCTTCTATCGCTGTATATTCTGTTGTTTCTATTTTTTTTGTTTGAATATCACTTATCAGTATATCTTTTCGATTATCATCTATTTTTGCTGCTATATTATTGCTTGGTATTCTGTTTTCTACATCGATGACTTCTAAATTGACATTATAATCTACTCCAATGTCACATTCATTTTTTATTCTAAAACGATAGGGTTCTGTTTTTTGTCCTGCTTCCTCTGTCATTGGATAAATATCATTTAAATTTATAGCATTGCTTGCGTCTATATAATTTATTTTTAAACAATTACTTCCTATTTTATTCATTTCTTTTTGATTTGCATAATAGGCAATATAGGCATAAGTAATCCCTATTATTATGAATACCATCCCTATAATTCCTATTCCTATTATTAGTACATTTCTTTTATCTTTCCATTTTTTCATATGTATCACTCTTCCTTTTTGGGGCAAAGATGTCCATATATTTTATATACCATAATGGGGCATACTTGTCAACGTCCGTTTGAGGCAAACTTGCTACAATTTTTTTAGGTGACCTACATGTTAAAAGAATATAGAAAAAGAAAAAAAATCTCACAAGAGAAATTAGAGCAAATTACAGATATTGATAGAAAAACTATTTTTAGAATAGAAAATGATTTAAATATGCCACTTTTGGATACTTTTGCTAAAATGGTTGTTGCATTAGAATTATCCGATAAGGAAATAGCAGTTGAGGTAAAAAAAACTTTAGAAATTACGAAAAATTCAAAAAAAAGCCAATAAAAAAAGAGTTTTTTACTCTTTAATCTTTTGAATTGCCTATTATACTTAGTAAATGTAAGAAAATATTGATGTAATCTAAATATAAATTTAAAGCACTAACAATCGCTAAGTTTTCTTCTGGAACATCATCTTCGAGAGCTAAATTTTTAATTTTTTGCACATCATAAGCAGTAAAGCCTATGAATATTAAAATACAGATTATGGAAGTTACCATATCAAATGTTTCACTTCCTACAAAAATATTTATAATAAAACAAATAATTACTGCAAATAGTGCCATCATTAAATAGGTTCCTATTTTTGTTAAATCTAATTTTGTAAAATAACCAATAAGACCAAATATTAGAAAAATTATGGCTGCTAGTAAAAACACATAAAGGATGGATGTTAATTTATAAATAACAAATACAGATGAAAATGTTAATCCTGAAACAAAACTATAAAGTAAAAAACTAATTCTAGCTGTATTTTTTCCCATTGTTCTTACTTTTGCAGATAAGAATATGACTAATACTAATTCTACTATGCATAATACCCAATAAATTGAATTTTTGAATATATTTACAATCATTACCTCGTTATGTGCCACTGCAAATCCAGTTAAGAATGTTACAAGTAATCCTACAAACATCCATATAAAGGATTGACTCATAATTTTATTTTCCATTTTTAAATTTCCTCCTTTAATAAAAGCTATATGCTTATTATATCATTTTTTTCTATATTATACACATTTTTCATACGTTGAATCGAAAATAAACGATATCTCCATCTTGCATTGTGTATTCTTTTCCTTCTAAGTTTAATTTCCCAGCTTCTTGTACTTTTTTTTCATCTTTTAATTCTTCTAAATCACTAAATTTCATAACTTCTGCTTTTATAAACCCACGTTCAATATCGCTATGTATCAAACCGGCACATTTTTTAGCATTGGTTCCTTTTTTAAATGTCCAAGCTTTTACTTCATCACTTCCTGCTGTAAAAAAAGTTTGCAATCCTAATAAATCGTATGTAGCAAAAATCAATTTATCTAGTCCACTATTCGAAATTCCTAAATCTTTCAAAAATTCTTTTTTTGCATTTTCTTCTAATTCTGCTAGTTCTGATTCTATTTTTGCACACATTACAATGACATTTGCTCGTTCTTGACTTGCATACTGAACAACTTGCTTTGTATATTCATTTTCCCCTAAAACGATATCGTCTTCTAAAACATTCGCAACATATATCATTGGTTTTAGAGTTATGAAATTAAATGGTTTTAAAATTACTAATTCTTCTTCCTCAAAAGAAATTAATCGTAAGGCTTGATTATTTAATAGTGCCTCTTTCGCTTTTTTTAATGTTTCAACTTCTTTTAAAGCAACTTTATCTTTTGTGGTTTCTGCTTTTTTAGCTATTTTATCTATTCGATTTTCGATGATTTCCAAGTCAGCAAGAATTAGTTCTAAATTAATGATTTCAATGTCCCGAATTGGGTCAATTCCACCTTCCACATGAATAATGTTTTCTTCTTTAAAACAACGCACTACTTCAACAATCGCATCTACTTCACGAATATGGGATAAAAATTTGTTCCCTAATCCTTCCCCTTTAGAAGCACCTTTAACAAGTCCTGCTATGTCTGTAAATTCAAAAGTTGTTGGTACTACACTTTTTGGTAAATATAAGTTTTCTAAAAATTCTAAACGTTTGTCTGGAACAGTTACTACACCAACATTAGGATCAATGGTTGCGAATGGATAATTCGCAGCTAAGATATTTTTTTTTGTGATGGCATTAAATAAAGTGGATTTCCCAACATTAGGAAGTCCTACGATTCCTGCTTTTAATGACATAATTTTTTCACCTCACATTATAGTGTTGGAAATGTTCCAACTCCTATTGGAAGTCCTACTATATACCAGACAATTACAATTGTCAACAAAAGGGCAAATGTAGCTATTCCAAATGGTAATTGATATTTGATTGCTTTTAGAATATGAATTGTTTCTTTTTTTTGGTTGTATTTTTCAAGAAGTGCTAAATAGATTACAAAATAAGCAAATATAGGAGTTAATCCAATCATTGCAGATTCTCCAAAGCGAAATATAATTTGCGTAAATTCTGGAGATAATCCTGATTCCATAGATATTGGTATTGCAATGGCAGATAGTATTTGCCATCTTGCTAAGGAAGAAGGAACAAAAAGTGTTGCTAAGGCACTTACAAAAAACAACAAAATAATTAATGGAATAGCTGTAAAAGAGGTATTATTTAGTAAGTTAGTTAATTCAGTAACGATTACAGAACCCATGTTGGTATACTTGAAAACATTAATTAGAATAGACGCAAAGAAAATGGTTACAATCACTTGCCCTACACCATCTAAAGAATGACCAAAGTTTTCACATAATTCTCTGTGATTTTTAATAGTTCCTGCTCCCATTCCATAAAAACTTCCAATTAAAACCATTCCAAATGTAATGATAAATACAAATCCTTTATTAAAGAAAGAGTTGTAACTAAATAATTTATCAATATAAAATACTTGACTTTGATCTAAGAAATTCCCTGAAAAAGGAAGCCCTGGGATAATATTATAAATAAAGATAAACATATAGACAACAAATGCTAAAAATGCTAAAGCAAGACCTTTTTTTTCTTTTTTTCCTAAAAATACTTCTTCTTCTATTTCAGACGTAGATATTTCATATTTATCTACTTTATAAATAATATACTTTTCAGTAATTTGTGTGATAAGATAAGCTAAAGCAAAAGTAACTACTAACATAATAAATACAAATCCTGTAGTTTTCATTACATAATTCGGATCCACGATATTAGCAGCGAGTGTACTAAGAGAAAGTAAGGAAGAGTCCATACTTGTAAACATTATGTTTATGCCATATCCACAAGTTAAACCTGCAAAAGAAGCAATAATTCCAATGGTAGGATTTCTTTTTCCTACTTCAAATAAAATAGCACTGATGGGAAGAAGAATAATAAATGATAAATCCCCAATAATTCCCAACAAAATGCTTATCAATACAAGAACAAATGTAACATTTACTTTTTTTGCATTTTTGGTTAACAATGTAAATACTACTTTTAAAAATCCACTTTTTTGCATTATTCCTATTCCTATTAATACAATAATAAAACTACTTAATGGCGCAAAAGACATAAAATTACTAATTGTACTTGTAAAAATATATTTTAATCCGCTTAAACTAAAGAGCGAGGAAACTTCTGCAATATAAGTGTTGTATTCTAAAGAAGTCGTACTAATGGTTTTAGAGGTTGCTTGAACACCTAAAGCTGCAAGTATTCCACTTAATACAATAGTGAATCCAATCATAATTAGAATCGCCATTATTGGATGTAAAGTTATTTTTTCTTTTAATTTATTTACATTCATTTTTTTCACCTAACACTTTTTTTAGCTTTTTTTCAAATTCCATACGATCCATCATGATTTCTCTTCCACAATGAATACATTTTATTTTTATATCTACTCCCATACGAGTGATTTTCCATTCGTTGGTACCACATGCGTGTGGCTTTTTCATTATAACTATATCATTCAAATTAAACTTCTTGTTCATGGTGCACCTCGATTTGTGGATAGGGTATTTTTATTTTCTCTTTTTCATAAATCAATTTTATTATTTTTAAAGTTTCTCTTTTTATTTGCCATTGGTTATCTTGTGGACATATAATACTTATACTGTATTTTACGCAACTGTCGTCCAAAGAAGAAATCCCTAAATACGTTGGTTCTTTTTTTATTCCTTCTATTTTTTTGATTTCGTTCAATATTTTTGTGATTGCTTTTTCTACTTTGGGTGTTTTTTCTTCGTATGCAGTAGGAATATCTATAACTACATTGGCTGGCTTTTGACTTATATTTATTACTGCGTCTATGTTTCGATTCGCAATCACATATACTTCTCCTGTATATTTTTTTATTTTGGTTGTTTTTAATCCCATGTCAATTACTTCTCCAGTAAATTCTTTAAAAGTAACAATGTCTCCAACCACAAAATAATTATCCATAATCATTGTTATACCACTTATAAAATCTTTAATGGTATCTTGCAAAGCAAGTCCAAGTACTGCTCCAACAACTCCAAAACTGGCAAGCAAAGCTTTCGTATCTACTCCATAAAGACCTAAAATAAAGAAAATAGATATAACTAAAACTGCATACTTAAATATATTGGAGATTAAATTGACAATCGTTTTTCTTTTTTTTCTTTCGTAGACATCTTTTCCAGAAATGATTATTTTTTCTATTAATTTGGTTCCCAAACGAAAGATAATTATAGAGATTAAAATAATAATAGCTAGCCCATACACTTCTTTTCTTGCTAAGAAAGATAAAATACTTTCTGCTATTTTCATCTAATCACCCACGATTTCTATTCCTAATATTTCTAATATTCTTTCTAAATCTTTTTCTCTATCAAATGGAATTTCAATTTTTCCATCTTTGATTTTTACTTTGGTACCTATTTTTTCACGCATTATATTTTCATATATAGTATAATGAATGTTTTTTTCATTTTCTTTTCGAACAATTTTATTGTTTTTTGGCATGTTTTCTTCCGCAATTAAACGTTCTAGTTCTCGAACACTTAAGTTATTTGTTAAAACCTGATCTGCTAAATTGTTTACTAAGTTTTCATCACTAATTTTACTTAATGCTCTGGCATGACCCATACTTAGTTTATTTTTTTCTACTAAACTTTTTGTGGCCATTGGCAATTTTAATAGCCCTAACATATTGGTTACATGACTACGGCTTTTCCCAAAACGAGTGGCAAATTCTTCTTGTGTCATATTGCCGAGTTCTATAATATTCAAGTAAGCTTGTGCTTCATCAATTGGATTTAAGTCTTCTCTTTGAATATTTTCGATTAGAGCAATTTCCATCATTTCTTGGTCGTCAAATTCTTTTACGATTGCAGGAATTGTTTCTAATCCAGCTAGTCTCGCTGCTTTCGTACGTCGTTCTCCTGCAATTAGATAATAACCTTTGATGTTTTTCTTAACTATTATTGGTTGAACAATCCCATATTCTTTGATACTTTCTGCTAGTTCTTTTAGTGATTCTTCATTAAAACTTTTTCTTGGTTGATAAGGATTGCTTTGAATTTCGTCTAAAGCTATTTCTATGATATCGTTTGCTTTGGCAGAAGAAATAACTTCTCGTTCAAAATTATCAAAATTTATTACTTCATTGGAGAATAATTGTTCTAGTCCTTTCCCTAATGCTTTTCTTTTAGTTTCCATTTCGACTAATCACTTCCTTTGCTAGATTGGCGTAAGCAAGTGTGGCACGACAAGTTGGATCATACGCGTTGATTGGCTTGCCATGGCTTGGTGCTTCTACTAATCTTACGAGTCTTGGAATAATGGTATTAAATACTTTGTTTTTAAAACATTTTCTTACTTCTTCTATGACTTCTAATCCAATATTGGTTCTTCCATCTAACATCGTCAAAAGAACACCTTCTATTCTTAAGTCAGGATTCATATTGGATTGTACTAAAATAATGGAGTTCAATAGTTGTGTAATTCCTTCTAGAGCGTAGTATTCACATTGTACTGGAATAATCACCGAATCGCTTGCTACTAACGCATTCATAGTAGATATTCCTAAAGAAGGCTGGCAATCAATAATAATGTAATCATAATTGTCTTTGATTTCTTCTAGTTTTGTTCTTAATTGTTCGTTTTGATGGAATGTAGTATCTTCTAACATTTTTTTTACAAATTCCACATCGACTCCTGCTAAATTGATTGTGGAAGGAATGACAGATAAATTTTTAAATTTTGTTTTGATAATTGCCTTTTTCACTTCACAATTCCCTGTTATTACATCGTAAATATCACTTTCAAAGTCATTGGTGTTTAATCCTAGTCCACTAGAAGCATTTCCTTGCGAATCTAAATCTATCAAAAGCGTTTTTTTTCCTTCGGCTCCTAATGCAGCAGCTAAGTTAATACTTGTGGTTGTTTTTCCAACGCCTCCTTTTTGATTTACTAAAGAAATAACTTTTGCCATAATACTCCACCTTTTTCAAATTTTAGTTACTATATGTATTTTAACACAATAATAATTATTTGTCTTTATTTTCTTCTTTAACTATAAAGAGTATTTGTTTTATTTCTTCTTTGGAAAAGACTTCCATTTTTTCAAATAGTTTTTCTATTTCTTCTAATGTTTCACAAGAAAAAAGAGCAGCAATTAGAAATAATTTTGGATTTTTGTTTCGATGAGTATAGACATAAGGACAATATATTTCCCAGTATCCAGGCATTAATAATTCGTGGGTTTGTTTTCCTTTTCGATAACTAAGATTAATGTAAAACTTTTTGGATTCTTTAAATAGAAATTGTGTATCTTTTACAATAATTTTTAATGTATATTCTGTGTTGATTAGCAGTATAAATTCTAAGAGAATGTCTTCATCTTTTAAAGTATTTTGTTCTTCAATGGTATTTTCTATTCCAAAAAAATTTAAAATGATTCTATCTAATTTTCTTCGATAAGTGGGATTAGAAAATATTTCTATAAATTCCTTTTGTGTTATTCTTTTTTTCATGCTGTTTTCTCCTTTCTTTTTATAGCATTTAAGTAATTGTTCTTTAGATTTTTTCATCTAAAAAAGGCGTTTGTTTTCTTATAAATAAAAATGTTTATAAATTTCAATTACAATCCAACTATAACAAAGAAAAAAAAGAGACGCAAATTACTAATTTTTTTGTTTTTAAGCAAAATAAAAAGAATTGTTAATCAAATTCGATTGTTTGCTATAACAATTCTTTATTTTATCCATTATGATTATTTTTTTAGTAAAAAAATTTTTTAATAAATAGCTATTGTATATATATTTGTAGTAACTGTATTAACTGAAGATTGACCACCTTGTTTTGTTTTTATTTTCAGATATGCTTCTTCATTATAATTACTAATATTTGTAACCAAAGTAGTATTTGAGGCACTGCTATTGTAATTTTCAGAATTACTTATTTGAAAGCTATTTATTTCTTGATTTTCTCCAAATCCCAAAGTATTTGTTCCTGTTAAATTTGATGCATTGCTACTATGATTGGAATACATTTCCAAATATTTATAATTCTTTGTATTTAATTTTTTGTTGCTAATTGCAGTTACATAACTATTGCCGTAGGAAGCATACATACTGTAAGATGAGCCCGTTTCTTTACTACCAGTTAACGATGGGGATTCAACAGCTAAATTATTTCCATAGTAGGATTTGGATAGAAATCCCCCTACAATGTTTTTACCATTTTTATATAAATAACATGGTAACCCTGCATTGTATTTTTCTTCTTCTGTAAGTACTGTAGAATTTAAAAATTTTTTTGCGAGGGCTGTTGTATATTTTTCACTGTTAAGTATTTCGTTTCTTAGATTTTCTTCTGAAGCTATTATTTTCATTGCATCTTCGTTTTTCACTATATTTTCTATATTTGTGTTATTAGACATTAATTCTTCTACATTTTTTGCATCACTTTGTATAACAAAAACTAAACTTTCAAAACCATACTTCATAAAACTAAGCGTACAAGTTGTTCCACTCATTGTTAGATTGTTGATTGATAATGACCAAGTATCTTTGTTCCAACTTGCTTCTGCTTCATGATCACATGTTACACTTTTAAATATATATGGGTCTTGTTTTGTAGGAATTTTTGTTGTGTTTTTTTCATCTATCAAGGCAGCAATTGTTACATCCTTTACATTTTTTTCAAATGGTGGAATTTGACCCCTTATTACGTTAAAGGTTTTTTCCTCTTTGTATAAAGCATAACTTCTTACTAAGACGAAACTGCCTATGAATAATAAGGTGACTATTATACTAATTATTACTGCTTTCTTTTTCTTGGTATTTTTATTAAACCTTTCTAGTCCATCTGGGTTTCCTTTACTTAATATACCCCCCCCCCAGAAGTCTTGTTCTGGTTGGGAGGATTTTCTTTTCTTTTTTCATTTTTTCCTCCTCTATTTTCTATATCATATCACATTTTTTTAAATTTTTTCTATTTGATAAAGTAATTTGTTAATTTTTAATTAATTTTGTAAAACAAATAAGAAATTTATTTAGATAAATAAACACTATTTTGCTATTACTGTAAATCTATTTTTAAATTATCCTATTAAAAATCTAGGACGGACTCCATAGGTATGATTAGAAGCAACAGCTGCATCAGAAGCTCTACCAAAATTGACACGTGCAAAGCTATAGGAATCTGCAACCGCTTTTAGCCAAAACCCAAATCTTTCCTTTGTTCCATCACTATTTATCAATTCAGGTTTCAATTGAAATATGGCATATTGAGAATTATCAATTCCTGCATTGTAAGCGGTTGAAGAAAATATATCACTTCCATACACATTGACTTCACTCATTAAATCTATTTGACTTTCGTACCAAGCCCATCCATTTGCTGCTCCACTATTATTTCTTCCATATGCCGCACTTATTCTCTCTCTATCTACCGAATTTGTAAGCATGGTATTATAAGTCAAAATATGTTCTCCAAACACTGGTTTTATATATGCATTAAATAGATTCGGTAAAACTTCTTGTTTCATTTTGCTATTGTAATAGCCTCCTTCTGTTGTGTTCGTTTCATTCATTACTGCATTTTCTAAAGGTTTGGATGGTAGGATGGTTACATGATGTTTCGTTAATGCTCCTCCATTGCTTGCTCCTTCTTTATATCCTGTATACAAATAATTATCGATGTCTGCAACCAACCACTTCACATTGTTTGATTCTATATAATCTCCTACATAAATATCATCAAATCGACCACTACTTATCATTTCATACATACTTCCATCTGTATGATAACTCGTAATATCTTTTCCTCGATACGTGTTTCTTCGGAGACTCTTTCCTGCTTCTATATACTTGTTGTATTCTTCTTCACTTAAGTTACTTGTAAAA
>CANSRH010000002.1 GCA_947649365.1 uncultured Mycoplasmatota bacterium
CAATAATAAGGAGTATTATGATATTCATTAGAGTTTTCTCTGATTTTCTCATAATGTCACCTTTCACTTCTAAAAGTAAAGGAGAATAGTACCTAAACTAACTAAATATTCCTGAATCAATTATATCAAACATTTGTTCTTGATACAACGATTTATTATAGATTTGATAAAAAAATGGCATAGTCACAAAACCATGCCATAATAGAAATTTATACGTGTTTATTCACTTAATTCTAATCATTCTGATAATTATAAATACCATGAATTTTTTCTAAATTTTCTGTACTAATGGTAGAAAGATTCCAACTGCCCTCTTTCTTAACCACTTGAAAATCAATAGTATACTCTACTCTAGTATCCGTTTTCTTCATTTGTTCCAATTTATAAGCCAAAAATTTACTTATATCAGGATTTTTCTCTTCATTCAAAAATTCCTGCTGATGGGTATTTCTATACTCCTCTGCTTCTTTCTGCGCTTTATATAAATCATAAACAGAAATTTTAGCAGTTACAATCGCTTCTTCCCCATTGTATTTTTCTTCTACAATTTCATACGTCAAATCTTTATATTGTTTCTTCATTATTTCTTTATAACGTTCACTCTCTGCATCACTCAAATTGAGCGAAACCACCAAATCATCTAGTTCGCCGATCACTTCACCATGATGGTTATTATATTTAGCAAAATATTCCTTCAGCGCATCACTTGCTTTATCCCTACTACAAGAACAACCAACAACCAACAATAAAGTAGTAAGTAAAACGATTAATTTCTTCATTTTCTCTTCTCCTTTATTTCTATTCTTCACTAAACTTTGCAAAATTATACTTCTTATTATAAAATAAGAACGAGGTGATTTATTTATGAAAAGATTATTAACAGGTTTAAAACCAAGTGGTGAACTTACATTAGGAAGTTTAATTGGTGGAATAAGACAAAGTGTAAAATTACAAGAGGAATACGATTCGTTCATATTTGTTCCAGACTTGCACGCAATTACAGTGCCACAAGACCCTATCCTTTTAAAAGAACGTATCAAAAAGAATGTAGCACTCTACCTTGCCTGCGGAATTGACCCAGAAAAAAATACCATCTATCTTCAATCGCAAAATGTTTACCATACCAATCTTTCATGGATTTTAGAATGTCATACCTATATGGGAGAAGCAAGTCGAATGACCCAGTACAAAGACAAAACAAAGAAAGGAGAAAATGTAAGTGTAGGACTATTTACTTACCCGATTCTAATGGCCGCAGATATTCTACTTTACGATGCAGATTTTATACCAGTTGGTATAGACCAAAAGCAACATGTCGAACTTGCAAGAGACATAGCAACTCGGTTCAACAACAAATATGGAGAATCTTTCACTCTTCCAGAACCACTTATCCCTAAAATTGGTGCCAAAATCATGGATTTACAAAATCCTACCAAAAAAATGAGCAAATCAGATGGAGACACCAAAGGTTCCATTCTTCTATTAGACAAAGAAGACGTCATAAGAAAAAAAATCATGTCTGCTGTAACAGACAGTGAAAATAAAATCTATTATGATCAAGAAAACAAACCTGGAATTTCCAATTTACTTACCATTTACTCCTCTTTAAGCAACAAAACAATAAAAGAAGTAGAAGAACAATTTAAAGAATTCAACTACGGTTCTCTAAAAAAAGAAGTTGCTAACCTTGTAGTAGCAACTCTAACAGAAATTCAAGAAAAATATGAGAGCATTATCAACTCAGACCGCATAGAAAAAATACTAGAAAAAGGAAAACAAAAAACTGAAAAACTTGCCAAAGAAAAATACGAAAGCATTTTAAAAAAAGTAGGTTTAGGAAACCTTTAATTTACTTTATGATACGTTAACTTTATTAAATCATGAATACGAGAGAAATTAACATCGTATTCTTTTTTTAAGGCATTTTTCATATCACGAACCATTAAAGAAATATCTTCACTTTCCTTATTAAACCATTCATAATACAAATACTTTAGCTTACTCTTATTTTTTGCTTCAAACAATGTATCCACTTCACAATGGATCAGTTTTTTTATTTCCTCTACTTGACGAAGATCTTTTCTTTTTTTATACTTTTCCCCTTTTTCATACGTTAACTCTGTTTCACGCATAGTAAAAAGCATTTCTAACAAATTGGCTTCATCATTTAACATAAGTTTGCTCCGATTGATTACTTTTCCCGTAGTATCCAGTTCAAGAGCAAGCGTATTTTTTGCATCACTTAAAATAAAGGCATACGATAAAGTCTCATTCATGGATTTCACTATCGTTTTATTTTCAATTTGATTTAAAAACTCTTTAGGAAACGTAGTCTTGTATTTCAACTGATCAATTAAAGTTTTAGTAGAAACACGAAACAAGGGAATTTTTTTAACAAATTCAATAGTATCTTCACTATCCCATTCATAAAACTCATACAACTCCTCTTCACTTCCGAAATTCAGTAAAACGTCGTAATAATAATACATTGCCTCTCCGCCTTTCTATAGAAATAAATATAAAAATAAAACCCAAACCAAACAACCAACATTCTAATCTTGTACTAATAAATTGAACAAAATCCATAAAATTATACCCCAGTGTGAACAAATTGGTATAAAGAAGAAGAAACATAAACCCCACACTAGAAAGAAAAATACCAATAAAAATTCCTACCATAAAAACTCCTTCACTAACATTTTATTTCTTATTTTCAAAAATTATTATATAATAAATTAGGTGATAAAATTGAAATACATAATTTATATTCTTTTAGGAATCTTACAAGGATTTACAGAACCTCTTCCTATTTCTTCAAGTGGCCACTTATTTTTATTCAAAAATATCTTTAACACAAACATGGGACAAGATTTAAATTTTGAAATATTTGTAAACTTTGGATCGTTTCTAGCCATTTTATTAATCTTTTGGAAAGACATCGTAAAACTAATCACTTCCTTTTTTTATTACATATTTAATAAGAAAAAAAGAGAAAAAACAAAAAATGATTTCAAATATTGCATGTTAATTTTAATAGGAAGTATTCCAGTAGGAATAATGGGTGCCTTATTTAAAGATAAAATTGAAACTGCCCTAACGATTAAACTTTTAGGTGTTGCTTTCCTAATTACTGCCATTTCCTTATTCCTAGTAAAAAACTCCAAAGGAACCAAAGAAGACAAAGACATAACTTACAAAGATGCTATTATAATCGGACTACTACAAATGGTAGCTTTATGTCCTGGAATCAGTCGCAGTGGGACTGTTTTAGTAGGATGTTTACTTTGCAAACTAAAAAGAGAAGCTGCCTTAAAATATACCTTTATGTTATATTTCCCTGTTAGCATAGCATCGATGGGTCTTGGTATACTTGACTTTATAGAAACACCAGCAAGTATGAGTTTACTTCCTTCCTATCTTTTAGGAATGATAGCAGCTGGAATAGTGACTTTCTTCTCATACAAATGGTTAAGTAACTTAGTTAAAAAAGGAAAACTTTGGAAATTCTCTATTTATTGTGTATCATTAGCCCTATTCATTTTTATTTACTTCAGATAAAACAAAAAGAAATCAAATGCATTGCATACGATTTCTTTTTGTTTTTTTATTAAAAAAAGTATAGTATATTTTCAATCAACTTTTATAAGTTTTTAAATGTTATTATATCTTTATTTTATGAGGGTTTACGACATTTTTATTTTTTGAATATATTCACATATATTTTTATAATTTCTTATATTTTAGCTTTCAATAGTAGTAAATTGGTAGTAAAATTAGAAATTTTTTATGTACTAATTTTAAATATTAAAAAATACCATACAATGTCATAGTAACGAAGTATATTCTTATAGGCGAGACTAGTGGCGTTAGCCACTAAAGTCTTCGACATAATAAGGTATAGTATTACCCTTATTATGTAGCATGAAGCATGAAGCATGTAGCAAATTCCCATATATTTTTTACAAAACTTGTAGCAACTAAAGTTTCTGTAATAATAAGACGAGTATGGTAAGTTTAAATATGTTCACAAGGAGTATATTCGTCTGCTATCATAGATTTATATAAATCTATTTGTCTATTATATAAATCTTGTCTTTGTTTTTCTAATTCATTATATTCTCTTTTTCCTTCCCCTAAAAATTCTTTGTCTGCTATCATAGATTTATATAACCCTATTTGTCTATTATATAAATCTTGTCTTTGTTTTTCTAATTCATTATATTCGTCTTTAAACATACTCATACAATTCTTCCTTTCGCAGTATATTATATATATTTTATGAAATTTATACAATAATATTTTTTTATACAGAAGCAGTCTGCTAAAGTGCAAGTTACTTCCGCACTGTTTAATCCTCATTGTTGGAACGACTAGGTAGTTTAATATATAATTTTAAATTTTCCATTTATTTAAATAATTAAGAACTATATTAAAAAAGTCTGATAAATCAATTACCTTTGAAAAGTAGTAAATTAATAGTAAAATCACTTTAAATTTTTTTCGCATACGCCTATAAGTAAAGGTTTTTATTAGAAATTACAATTTTTTACTTAAAAAACGATTAAAATTCTTTCTTTAAATTTAGAATTTTTCTTATCAATTTTTATCTACACAATTCTTGATAGATTCCTTCTATTTCATGAGTAGATTGATCAAATTGGCGAATCTGTCGACAAATATTATTATCAATTTGACTGATTCTAGAAGAGGAAATTGAATATTGTTGCTCTATTTCTTCTCTTTTCATTTCGCGTATTCTATAATCCCACACCACCATTTTATTTCTTTGAGAAGGAAAAGGTAATTCTTTATATATAGTTTTAAATTGTTCACTTAACACTTGATTTTCTATAAAATCCAAATTTGTCTCTATTTGACAAACAGTTTCTCCTGGATTTTTAAAATTATAGGAAACAAAAAAGACTTGATAAAATACATAAGGTAAAATAACTGACAATTGTTCCTCTAAATTACAATCATTTTCAAAAAAGAAACCAGAATCTTCTAAATAACAATAAATATCATCAAAAAGAATATGTAAATGACCATCGATAGATTTCTCATAACTAGAGTTTTTCTTATACCGGAAAATAATATATTTCTTTAATAAATCAAAAAATGTATCTTTACTCATTTTAAAAATATCTTGATAAGAAATCTTGGGTAATAACATTTCTTCTAATTGTTTAAAAAAAGAAGATTCTAAAAAAAAATTCACATTGTGAAACAGTTAAAACTTTTTTATTCAATACATTCTTTATCCATAATTCACAACTAGTTTGAATAATATCTTCCATTGCTATCTCTCCTGAGGGAATATAAAAAGAAAAAAAAGTTAGCAACTGACGATACACAAAATGTAGTGTTCCTATTAATAAAATATCTCGTAAATATTTTCTTTTTCCTTCATTCTCCTCTGCTATATATTTTTTAAACAAATACTTTGCTTCACTTAATTTTAATTCTTTAACTGGTTGTAAAGATGTATACCAATTATTTATAATTGTTAAATTTTCTCTCATTAAAAACCTGCCCCTTTAACAGCCAATTATCCTACACTAGAAATCTTGAAATGTCAATTTATTTCCAAATAAAAAAGTAGGTAACTTTTTTTGCTGCTTACTCTCCTATTCTTATCTTATTTTTCAATATTTTCTCTATTAAAATCCATACAACTACCCAATGTTTTACCTATAGTCTTCTTTAAATATAGAATAAATATATAAATCATTAATTTCATTATTCATTTTATTTCTATATCTATTTTTTAAAACTGCTTCTTTTGACATATTACACTTCTCTGCAACTCTTCGACTCGCTTTATTTTTACTAGGAATAATTGCTTCCACAATAGAAAAATCACAATCCACAAAAAAATAATGAATGATACTTTGTAATGCTTCAGTCACATAACCTTTATTAAAATATTTTGAACTAATACTATAGCCAACTTCTATACATTTATATTTATAAGAAGTTTCTCCATTAATTATTCCTATAACTTGATGATTTTCTTTTAATTCAATACACCATGAATATCCATCTTTTTCATATTTTTTTAAAATGAAATCTATCATTTTCTTAGTTTGGTCTTTTGTTTTATGACAAGGAAAAGTTAAATATTCATTAGTTATTTTATCGGTTGCCCAATTTTCATGTATTTCTTCTAAATCATTCATAGTTATTTTTCGTAATACCAATCTTTTAGTTTGTAAATCTTTCATAAAAAACTATCTCCTAATTCTGAATCAAAAAGTCAACTTCCTACAAGTTCCTTACTCTCATTTTCTTCTAATTCTTTCACATCTACCCGATTAATGGAATCAAAACGTTTGGTAATTTTTTCAGTAGTAATATGAATATCACGAACATCTTTCGTCACAGTATCGATACTTCTTGACAATTTATCCCAACGTTCACGATAACGAGAAAACTCAAATGACAACCGATTCAGTTCCTCATGAATCACTTTTGCATATTTATCACGTTCCATATTTTTTAATACCATCCCAATAGTCGTAAGAGTACTCATTAAAGTCGTCGGACTAGTAATCCACACCTTTTTACTATATGCCTCTTCTAATAGCTCTGAATGATAGGCATTTAACTCTGCGAAAATAGCCTCTGCTGGCAAAAATAAAATCGCTTCTCCAGACGTTTCACCAGGTACGATATATTTCGAACGAATGGCCTCAATATGTTTTTTAACATCCAATTTAAACTGTTTCGTAGCAGCATCTCTTTCATTTTTTGATAATGTTCGATCCGTCATTTTTTGATAATTTTCCAAAGGAAATTTCGAATCAATACAAATAGTTCCTAAAGGACTTGGAGCATACAAAATAGCATCTGCAATAAATCCATTGGAAAGTTTATGTTGCACCTCATAAATACCACTTGCATTTTCACCAAAAACACTATTTAAAATATAATTCAAATTCACTTCTCCAAAAATACCTCTAGTTTTCTTATCGGTAAGAACACTTTGCAAAGAAACAATTTCAGAAGACAATCCATCAATTTTTTTCTGTGCTTCATCAATTCGTGACAATCTCTCCAAAATATTTTGAAAGGTTCGATTGGATTTTTGAAAATTATCTTCCAAACGTTCATTGACTTTATCATTCAAATAATTAATCTTATTTAAAATTTGTTCATTCAAATGATCGAAATCCTGACGCAAACTCTTTGCAAACTCTACCTTAAACTCTCCCATTTCTTTTGTCAAATTCGTTTCAAAGCGCCCAAGCCGTTCCGTCATCTCTTGCGTTTCTTTCGTATCAGTTCTCCGCAATAACAAAACAAGTAATAAAACCAATACTCCTAATAACAATCCCACAATTAAATAATCCATACAATCCTCCAACTACGACTCGATTCGAAACTTTTTACATATCACTTTACTGGAAAGATAAGCAAGCAACACCAATAAAACAACTTTAAAAAGTGCCCGAGGATTGGTAAGACTCTGTAATAAACTTGTTCCTACAAATCCCCAAAACAAAACTAGAAAAATCTTTCCGATCAATAAAGCAAGAAAAAATTTTTTAAAAGACATTTTTGATAATCCAGCAGCAATATTTACAAAAAATGCTGGAGTAAAAGGCACTGCAATAATAGAAGCAAGTTGCTCTACTTTGACTTTATTTATAATTTGCATCACCTTTTTCAATCGTCTTCCATCCTTTATTTTATGATCAAACCAATGTTTCAATTTATAACGACAAAGAAAAAAAGACAAGACACAACCTAAAATAGTAAATACCCAAGACACCAAAAAACCAACAATGGGACCGAAAACCAAAAAATTAATGGTAATAAAAACAAACAAAGGAAGTATAGGAACTATCGACTCAATCAAAATAAGAAAACATCCTAAAATTGGCCCATAAATTCCTATACTTAACAAAAATTGATTAATCCATGTATCTATAGTTGAAAGTAGTGTTCCCATATCCATCACATTCTTATTATAACACAAGGAATCTTTATTATTTTAGCAATCTTTGGTTATTTTACATCCTTCATTCTATATTCTCTATTTAACTTTCGTAACATTTCCCTCTTTTCCATCGATTCTTCTTGTGTAGGCATAGTATCGATTAGACCATGCATCAAAAGCCACAAATCATCCAAAATACGAGATTTTTCTAAAGCATAGATTAAATCCAAATCTCTTATCTCAATAAACGTACCATTTTTACACAAAATATACAAAGCCTTTGTTTCCAATTTAAACGTTTCTTCTTCAAATTCTTTTGATGGAATATTATTATAACTAGGAAGATAAAAATAATAAGGAGAAGATTCTAAATTGCTATTAATAAGCAAACGAATCAAATAACAAATTCCTTTTAAATCCTCTGTTTCAATCTTCCTTCCAGACTTTTGATAATAATAACTAAATTGTTTTTCTATTCTTAAATGATGATTTTGAAATTCTTCATTGTCTCGCACATAATAAACCGAACTCAAATCATTCTCCGTTGGATAAAACACCATCCGTTTTACCATTTGATTTTGAATAGGAACAATTCCATATTGATAAAAATCATTGGATTTTTTCTGTTGAATAATTTGTTTCATTTCATCATAAGCAAACAAAGTCTCGGAAGAATAATACAAATTTAATTTCATTCCCCGTCGATTTCTTAAACAAATTCCCATATACCAAATGCTATTTGCACTAAATCTTTTTATTTCATCTTTACAAGAAACCAACTGATTATCTATAAAAAAATCTTTAATAACTTGATTATACAAAGCCTTTGTATTAAGAAAATCTTTACGTTTCAAAGGAACTTCTCTTTCTACACCCTCATCGGATAGTACAAAACGATAATAAAAATAAAGTTCACTCTCCGTTGATTTTAAATTATTAATACTCTGACTTACAAATATTGTTATCTCATCTGGAATACGTTTTACAATTTCTTGACGTATTTCAGTTAATTTCTTAAATGCATACAAAATAAAAAACCTCCCTTATCATTTACCATAAATTTATACTAATATTTTTTTATGCAAATGTCAAATAGGAAGTTTTTCCATTTTTATTTTTCAGTATTACGCAAAACTTGTGTCACATCATAACCATAAAATTCCAGTATACTAACCACCTTACGACTGTGTATCCCTTTTGTACAAATAATATAATATTTACTATTTTTATTTAAAAATTCTTTATAATGCAAAAGCAATTTTTCATAAGGAATATTAATACTTCCAGGAACCATTTTTTCTTTATAAGTCATCTCATCAGAAACATCGATTAGTGTTCCCATGGATGGATTATATACATTTAAATCTATTCTTTTCATATATTTCACCACTATAATATATGAAAAAAATAAAAAAAGAAAAAGGCAGTAAGCCTCTAACAACAGATAATAAAAAACTCGTTTCTTATATAAAACGAGATTCATATCAATAGTTACTAGATGAAATTATTCCTCTCCAAAAAAATCGTCAAAAAACTCATCATCCGTAATTACATTATCATTGACAATCACACTATCTACATCAATATTAATCTTTGGAGCATCTGGAAGGGAATTTTCTTTAGATACCTTTTTCCCTTTTTTCTTTGATTTATCGTTCCTTGTTGCATCAGCTTTTTTTGGTTCTTTTTTAGGAATTTCTTCTAACTCCAAATCAGCATTTGCAAAGAATGGAAAAGAAGAATCTTCTTGTTTTTCAAGAGAAGAATTTTCTACATTCTCTTGTTCTGTTTTTTCATTTGTCTTTTTTGCTTTTTCCATCTCTTCTTTTTGTCTTGCCTCTTCTTCATCAAGTTCCTTTAATTTTTTATCAATATCGGCGATCATTCTATCAATATCTTCATTGGTCATAGGTCCATCTTTTAAAAATGGATTGGGCATATTTCCAAATGGATTTGCTCCTGGATTCATACCACCACCCATAAAAGGATTAGGGGTAGGACTAGAAGAAGGAAAAGGAGGCATTTCGCCCATTGGATTGGGCATTCCTGGCATTCCCATTCCTGGTAAATCTTTATTTTTTTCCAAATCTTCCATCATATTTTTTCGTTTCTCTTCGGAAACATACTGTTTCACATCAAAAAGTTGCACTTCCCTAGTCTCTCTTTGAGGAAGTTTCGCTGGAACTCTTTCAATTCCCCAATCCATCTTAAAATCTGGTTCCAATTTTGTTTTAAAAGGATATTTACGAAGACGAATAATTATAGATTCAAAAAGTTTTAGCTTTTGCAAATCAGTCACTGTTACAAGTGGAGTAGAAGCAGTTTTATCCTTTTCTTTGGACTTTACTTCCCCACACATTTTACTAATTTCTTCCAAAGCCGCCATTTCTGTACTAATAAGATAAATCCAATTTCCACAGTTTCCTTTAATAACCTCTGCAACTTCTTTTCCATAGACATCATTTAACTGAGCAAAGTTTTGAATAATAAAGGTAAACCTAATATCACGACTTCGTGCTGCAGAAACCATACTATCTACATCTTTTAAAGGAGGCATATTCGCAAACTCATCTAGAATAAAATTCGTACGGAATGGTAATTTTCCCCCATTTTCCTTCGCAACATCAATTAAAGTTTCATAACATTGTTTAATAAAGATTGTTAATAAGCTATGATACGTTGTCTTTTCATCATGAATAATCATAAATACTGCTGTCTTCTCTTTCCCAATTTCACGCATATCGAAATCACTATAACTAAGCATTTCACTTAGAATCTCTCGAGAAGCAAATGTACGAATCTTCTGTCTAAACGTAGAAGTAATACCACCCTGAGTATCCTTAGGAGCATTAATAGTACCAGAAGCAAAAATATAAGCACTAGAAGCTTCACCCTTTAACTTGAAATATTCTTTGATGTAGGTACTTGCTGCAAAGCGTTCTTCTCCAACACTACTCATATAATTAATGGAGTTCATATTTACTTCTTCTTCTTTAGCATCCATAAATAAACCTAAAGCAAGACCAGAGAAATAATCCGCAGCACTATTTTCCCAAAATGGTTCTCCTTTGTTATTAGGATCCCTTATAATATTTAAACCAACGTCATCCAAAAGCTCCGTTGATTTATCCATATTGCCACTTTTATAATATTTATATGGTAAAGTAAGAGGGTTCCAAGCATTTCCATTTTTAGGATCCCTAAAATTAAGTACAATAATTTTATATCCTTGCTCTTTTAAATACTCAGCACTATACTCATATATTTCACCCTTAGGATCAGTAATAATCATACTCTCGCCTTTTTTAGCAAGTAAATTAACCATCGGTTTAACAATTGTCTGTGTTTTACCAGAACCTGTAGAACCAATAACCAAATTATGATAATCTCCATTATCAACCCAAATATCTTTTCCATTATTAATTAAAGGAATACCAGCAGCTTCTACATGTTTTTCACTTGCTGTAACATGTTCCACATTCTTATCTTCCTTAATTTCTTTATCTTTAGACCAACGAGAATAACCTTTTTCTTCCTTTTCTTTTAATTTAAGACCAACGCCAACACCCTTTTGACGATCAAAAATATAAGAAGAAACAGATGTAAAAATGACAACAAGTGCTGTAAAAAACATAATGAGTGTCAAAACGAGATTATCTCCTGAAAAAGCGGGAAAAGGATTTAATCCAGCAAATGCTCCTTCTTCAAAAAACGATGTAAAATTCACCACTGCTATTGCGCACAAATACAATAAAAATAAACAAAAAACCAAAAACGTAACAAAATCCTTTGGTGCAACTCTAAACTTCATTTCTCCTACCTCCGTTTGTTGTTAACTATTATACTATAAAAATTTATGAAATCAATGTTAATTCTTGTTAAATTTCAGTTAGACAATGATACTTTATAGTTAAAAATACGATCTTCAATAAAATTATATTTATTATTATTTTTATCAAAAATTTGATATACCCTTTTTCCATCTTCATTTATATTTTGATTGCAAGAAAAAATATCACTTGTCAAATTATGATTATCTAAATAAGATCTAAAATCTTCTAACGAATCAAAATTAGTAACTAAAGAATATCCCTCATGAATTGAATTATATGCCTTCAATATAAAATCAGACAAATACATTGAACAAATTCTAGTATAATCTATAATCGAAATTTGTTCTATTTTATTATAAGAATTTACTAATATTTCTTTACTTTTATCACTTTCATTTTTAAATTTTTCTTCATCAAAAGCAGAATCCAATAAATCAATACTAGCCGTCATATGATGAAAATCAACATAAAGTAAATAAGAAACAAAATCAGAGACAATCGTAGTTTCATCATATCCTTCATTAATTATTTGTCCTTCTGTATAATAAACTTCAACATTGTCATTTAATGGATACACTTTAGTTAAATCAGCTCTATATAAATCTCCTTCATGATAGGTAGGAAGAACGGAAAAGACAGATGACAAAGTAATATTTTGGTTTTCTTTAAAATCTAAATCCAAAAAATTCATAGTTGCTTCTGCATTTCTATTAATTGTATAAGAAAGGAAATGATTTATGTTATTGTTAATAAAGAAAAATATATTATAATCAGAAACAATTTCAAAATTATTTACTTTATTTTCATCATCTTTAGAAGTAAAATTGTTCAAAATAACTATACCAACAATAATTAAAAATACAATAGATACAATTCCAAGTTTATAGAAATCTTCTTTATTCAATTGATTCATGTTCCTCTCCTTTACTTACAACCATTTTTTGCATAATTTAAAAATTCATTTAATAAACTATTGTTTTCTCTACTTGTACAATAAGAATCACTTCCAGGACGTTCATAATATTTACAAAAATTAAATGCTGAATTTCCTGCCGAACTTGCAGCCAATAAATGACGTTTTGCACTATCTTCCGTAGAATTTAATTCACTTAATGCATAAAGAGCTTGTACAGGAGCAGTAGTATAATCTTTTAAAACTTTTAATCGTCTTTGACGATCCGCTCGCCACTGAAACAATCCATAAGCACCAATTCCACCCCCACTAGGGTTAAAAGCATTAGGGTTAAATCTCGACTCATCATAAGCATTTATCATAACACCAGCAGTTTGCTCAGGACTATATCCGGCATTTAAAAAAGCAACACAAATACTTTCTTTTCCATCACTTGAACCAGTAGGAGGAAGGGGTAAAGGAGATGGAGTAAGTCCACATTCTTCGGGTCTTGGTCTAGTAGTAGATACATAATTTAGAGGATTAACTCGTGTTTCTTGCTCAATTACTTCAAAATGCAAATGAGTTCCATTAGAAGCCCCTGTATTTCCCATCTTTCCAATCACTTGCCCTTGTTTTACATGTTCTCCTACTCGAACAGACAAACTATACAAATGGGCATAACGTGTAGACAAACCATTTTCATGTTTTATTAAAATATAATTCCCCCAATGACTTCCACATTCATGATCCCCTACTATACAATGGGAAACAGTCTGTATAACCACACCATCATTAGAAGCAATAATATTTATAATTCCTTCTGCAAAACCAGTGGATGGTCCACCTATATCAATCGCCATATGATTTGTAGAAGAGGCATCCACACCATTTACCTTATCACGACCTCCAAAACCACTAGTAATTCTTGTTGAAAAAGGCTTACCCTTAGCATATAAAAGACCATCATCCTCTCCAACAGTAGTATCCTGACTACCTATCGGCCACCACATACAATCATTATCACCAACTGCAAGTAAATTATCTTCTAGTTTCTCTTGTTCAATCGTATAAAATTCTATATCTTGACCATAAAAATACTTTAAAATTCTATATAATTCATAATTTGCATCTTCTCTTTCTAAAAGATATCGTGCTCCATATAAGCTCAAAGAAGTCATTTTTTTTATATCAGAAGTCTGTACTTTAGGTAGACTTTCTCCCTTTTCTTTTTCAATATTATCTACCCATTTTGCATGTATTTTTAAAGATTCCTCATTATTTTTATGAGCCATATGATAAAAGTAAACTCGATTTTGAGATTCATCCTCTTCTTCTCTTTTCTTATTATATAAAAAAGCATCATACTCTGCAGAAATAATATTTCCATCGCGAACCATAACTAAACCCAAAGAATTAGCAACAGCTTGCTTTACTTCAAGATATTTCTCTTCAGTCCCTTTTAATTTTACAAAATGACTAGCTTGCTCATTGTAATTTTTTAAAACAACACAATTATTAGCTAATTGTGATAACAATTTACTTCTTGTTGCAATAGCCATAGCTTGATAAACAACTTCATTATCAATATCTTTTGCCTCGTGATTATCATTCCATACGATTCCCAAAATATAAGTATTATAATCATATTCTTCATGAATATAACGTTTCCCATATTCATCTTCTTCATCCAAAATAACTAGTAAAGGATCTGAAATAGGAACATAATCTTTTTCTACCTTTTGACGTGCTTCTGTATAAGCAGGATTTTCCCAAGTGAGATAGACTTTTCCACAGGCAGGTGTATTAGAAAAATAAGTAGGTTTAGGATCTCCTACTCCAAACAAATCAAAATCCATTTGAAAATGAACAAGAATAATAAGAGAAAGAATTATAAATAAAATAAGAGGAATAATCCAACCATGAGACAACAAAAACTTTGCAAACTTGCTATTCGCAACACCCTTCACATTCGTTAAAGGACCTTTGACTTTAGAATAACCTAACTCAGGATTTCCTTCCTCTGGCTCATTATCCTTTAAAAGCTCATCATCAGAAGGTTCTGGATTTTCCGGAATACTTCCAGAATCTGCATAATCATCTTCCAGCAACTCTTCATTTTCTAAATCTTCTTCCGAAAAATCCATACTTATCACCTACTTCTTGTTTAAATTATAGTCCTCCGCCAGTTCCAAACGAATCAAGTTCTTCTTGGGTAACGACTACATTGATACGCATTCTTCTATTACCACAAACAAATAGCGCTTCCCCTTGATTATAATATTTAATTGTTTCTTTTTCTGCATCATTCAAATCAATTAATTTTCCTAAATCATCGGTTGCTTGCTTACGAAGTCCCATGATTAAGTAATAAGAAGCATTATCAAAGATTGCTTTCCCATGTACCAAAACATTTGGAGCAGCAAAATCGGTTGGTTGTTGTGTAATAATAATGGTTCCAGTGTTGTATTTTCGACTACGTCTTTGAATTTGTGCCAAGAACTCTGCACCAAGTTCATTCTTAGAAGACATAAGAACATGCGCTTCATCCACACACATCACTGTATCCACATCTTTATCTAAACACAAGCCCCAAGCATATTTCAAAATATTAAAGAATAATGCATTTTTAATATTTTCATCACTGTTCATAAGTTCACGAATATTAAATACGATAAAATCACTACTAATACGTAAAGTCGTATGTCCTGTAAAATAATAACGTAACTCTTTGACAAGTGGACGAATCTTTAACTCCAAGCGTTCCATAATATCTTTTTCATGGGTTTTCTCAGGCATCGATAAAAGTCTTCCTTTAATCGTTGCATATACATCATCAAACGTCGGATAATCAGAAGAAGTTAATTTGGTATAATCCGTATCATAATCGATTTTATAACGTTTATAAGTATCTTGTACTACTTCACTAAACATGGTTAACACATCTTCTTCAATACTAGGTGTATAGTATTTCATAAAAGCTTTCAATTGTTGTAAAGTACGTGTTAAAACAGTGTAACCAAGACCTTGTTCAATTTCTTGTTCATCTGCATCCACAACAATTTCAAGTGGATTAATCATTCCAAATTCTCCACCCTTACCAAGGTCTAAGAAATCTCCACCAATATTGACAGCCATTTCACCTAATTCTCCTTCTGGATCTATACACACAACTTTATATCCATTACGTAAATGTCCACGAAGTAATAATTTTGCAGCAGTAGACTTACCACTACCACTTGTTCCTAAAATAATAATATTGGCATTATTACGATTGTTTTCTTTCTTGATTTTATATAAGAATTGATTAAATAAAACAACACCACCAGAAAAATCAACACCAAACAAAGTACTATTTCCTGGGTCCTTAATACTATCAAAAATAAATGGATACATAGCAGCAATAGTAACAGAAGGAATTGGGGTTCCAACACGATTCTCTACATCCTGTTTAGGAAAAATAGGAAGAATAGATTTAAGCACTTTTTCTTGTTCAAACATTAAAGGAATACCGCGCATTCCCATTCCGTCCAAGAAGTTACGAACCTGCATTTTCTTCATTTCTAACTCATCTTTATTATCAGCAGAAATAAACAAATGCATTTGGAAATCAAAGATTCTTGCTTGTGTTGCAGCAAGCATTTGAATGAATTGTTCCAATGACTCATAATCTTGACGAATTCTTTCTTGAATCGTTTTATCATTTTCTGTTTGATAACGCTGTTTTAAATCAGCTATCTCTTTATTTAACATTCGTTGTAAAGTGGAAAATTCAATAGGAATATGTTTAATCGCAACTTTAACTCCTGATATATTGGTTATATTTGCTAAATACCCTTCTGAAATATATTTTGGAAAAGTTACAACAGTTAAAATTGTACAATATTTTCCACTAATCATCATTTCAGTTGGTTTAAATTCAATGCCTTTCGGCGCTAACTGTGCTTTTATATTCATTCTGGCATCACCGTTCCTACTGTCGTTGCTTGTCCCCCGTTAAAGAAATTATCTATGAGCATTCTAAGATCATTATTAGAAACTTGAGTCGATTGCAAACTACATGTTGATAAGTTGCTAATTAAATTATGCAAACGCTTCTGTATAATTTCAAGTTTCTTCTCTTTAAATAAAATAAAATATTCTGTATCTACAACTCCATACTCTTGACTCATAAACAGATTAGCTTTATTAATATCTTGTATAATAAGTTTTCTAATCTCAGCATTAGGAGAATTATTATACATCACCTGTAATTGAGCTAAATAACCATTGATATCCACAGGTCGATCTGCAACAATTAACCAAAATTCATAATCCATCGTATTATAAAAATTCCGTAAATTATAAATCACATTATCTTGTGTCCCTTGATCCAAAATGAAAATATTCTTAGGAGCTATTTTAACACCTGTTACATACTCTCCACTCTCTAATTGAATCATACCATTCATAATTTGCTTGATTGGCACCCAATCTTCTGTATATTTACTTACAACATTCTTACTCGCCATCTCTTATACACCAGCCCTTCCAATACAATCTCTTTCTTTTAAACAAAAATGTAACTATATTTGTTATTAACTGTAAAATATTATGATAATTTGGTACAGGCATAACAAGAAATGCCGAAATAAGTGCTGGGCTCAAGATTAATAACAAGGTTCCAAACGCAACTTTATCATTAAACAATAACAATAACGTTAATGTGATTGTACAGCCAACTCCAAAAATAATTAAATCAATCCAAGTAAAAAAGCCAAGTATCATCATTGATTTTTTAGAATTCGCTGGTATTAAATAATTATGATTCATCCCTTTTTATCCTCCTTTTTTACTTTTTACTGTTATTTTGCTGACGTGCTTCACGCTCACGTTTTTTTCTTTCAAGATCTGCACTTGCTTCATCTCGAGTATGTTCTAATTTTGTTAAAACTGCATCAAAATCATTAAAATTAGTAGGATTAATTACAACATCACCACCAGATTTTCGTATATTGTTTAGATTATCCACTTCTTTTTTAATTGCCAAAAATTTTAATTGCTCTTTTTCAGAAGTCATTCCAAGCACTGTTGCCATGCTCTTATCATAAGCTCCTCTTTCCATAGCTTGCCAACCAGTCTTTTCAATCTGACTCAACATATTTTTATAATTAGCAACATCTATACTATGTTGCTGCAATTCTTCAGCAGAAAAGTTACTAGTATCTCTTTTAGAAAAAGCATCTACATAACTTCGAACAGCTTCTAAACTCATTTCATCACCATTCGCACCAACTAAATTTCTAAATAAGCTGTCATATATCTCCTTTTGCGCAGGCGAACCCTTCCAATCAACCGTTTGGCTAATTGCTTGCATCAAATTAATATTGTTTGCATTTTTATCTCGTAATTTTTCTGCTTCTGCTTTAGCCTTAGATTGTGCATCAAGGACACTATTATAATAATTAATTTGTCTTTCTTCTGCTTCAAATCCTCCTTGTGCCCATTCCTTAGAAGCTTGGAATGCATCTGAAAAATGCCCAGTAACGACTCCTGCGAAATTATTACCATGGGATCTTCGATAAGCCTCTCTTTTATCACGAGCAGTTGTGGCACCACGAGCACCTTCTTCAGCAGCAGAACGTGTATCCTTAAAATTTTTAGCAGAAAAACCAGACTTAGCACTATGAGCCATACCACTTGCTGTTCCTACTAGTGCACTTGGAAGAACTCTTCCAGCTGCCTTAAATTTATTCCAAATGCCTTTTTCGTCCTTAACAGCTCCAACACCATGAATACCATTTCTCACAAACGAAGTAATTCCAGCACCAGCCATTGCAGCCATTCCCAAAGCACCTCCAGCCGCAAGCTTTCCTCCAATACCAAGCTTCATATTTCCTGAATCGACACCTAAAACATCACCGATTAATTTTGGAGCTTGCTTTGCAAAAGCAAACAAACCCATAACAAGGACTACTTTTTCAAACATAAATATCGCCTCTCTCTTTCTTTATGCAAATATAACTTGAGCCAGAAAAACAACTCCAAACATCACAAACAAACGAATAAAGACTTCTAAATAAGTTGCCATCGTAGCCTTTAACCAATTATCAAAAACTGACTTTTTTTCTGGTATAATATACATTAATATGGGTATAGGAGCAATAATCTGATAAAAGGCAAGTTTAAACACTCGGATCCCTAAATCTATACAAAATGAAACCAAAACATAAACCAAAAATATCCCACAAGCCGTAGTAATAAATGGCGTGTAAGAAACACCGTTTATATTATCTTTCGCAGATTCTACCAAAGCAGTAATATCTTGAAAATAGCCACCTATAATAATATTTTCTTTCATTTCTGACCAAGTAAGACCACTTCCATCCACATCTAAATTATCTGGAACAACTAAAAATGCCGAAAGTACATTCATAGCCGTTTCATTACCAATCTGTTCAACAGAAGGAGTATCTTGTTTTCCAAACAATAATGTTTCAATCACATGACTTTCAATCACTGTATTTTGTAATTTAAAAGCATATTTAAAAATAGCAGGAGCAATTCCTAATAATATAACAGCAACTAAAACATTTTTAACAATTTTAGAAGTATTTTTATTCAAATTATCAGGATCTACTATAGACTTTAATAAAGCACTAGCAATAAAGAATAACATAACTACTCCAATAATTACTTGAAACTTCTCTGCGATTGCCGTATAAACTTCACTACTGATAAATTCGTTGCTCGCCAAAGAATAAAATACACCAAATAATTTACTAATTGCCCAATAAATTATACCGTCGATTAAAAGAAAGAGTCCTGTTACCCCATAATCTAAGGCATCAAATATTACATTTAATGTTAACATATTAAAACTCCTTCCTACTTTATCCCACAAGTACCATAATCAAGACCTGCAAGACTTAAAATATATTCAATAAGAGTAGGCAAAACAAAAATTAAAACACCAATTACTAATCTTTTTACTAATTTATTTGCAGACTTTTTTACTTCTGCTTCATCTTGTGATGCCATAGCTTTTACAAAATCAGCTATAGCAAAAGCTATAATCAAAATAGGAACTACAAATTTTATAAGTTTATAAGCTTCCATTAAAAATTGCCCAAAACCATTTTCAAATATACTACAATCTACTTTGCCATTTCCAATAGAAATAGAAGTGTCTGTACTTGGCTTCTTTTTATCCCCTTCAACATTACTTTCTACACCTGAATGATTAGCATCTCCATTGTCTCCCTTACCAGTAATAGTTATCCTAAATCCACCATTAGGTGCTCTACCTACATCAAAATAAATATATTTAGGACAAAGAAAACTAGTTCCCGTAGCTTCATTAGCTCCATAAAAATACGCTGCATTCGTCTCTAATTTACAATTTTCATATCCATTATATTCACAAGCAAAATTCGGTTTATAACCACTTCCATTATTTGAACTCACAATAAAAGTATATAACTTTTCAGATTTATTTTTCGCTTGATAAACACATTGCGTAGAAGTTTTGCTCGTTAAAACCGCTTGGTTATTCTTGCTACTAGAGGATGAATCATCATTAGAAGTATCTCCACTCGAAGTAACCCATTCTCCACGTATTTCTAAACTGCATCTACTTGATGATGCTCCATGAACATCCAAACATTTATCTCTTGAACTATAAATTTTTTTATCGATATCAAACGCAATATAGGGGCACGTTCCATGTCCATGAATAAAAATAGTATTATCTTTTGCAAATTTAAATCCTCCACTACCATTTGTTAAAATTTTATCAAATTCAGTAGAAGACTTTTCACTGGTTAAAAATATACTTTGATCGCCCCATTCTTCTGTCCATTGATAAGCACAAGCAGACAACGCAGAAACATTGTTATAAAGAAATAACAAAAAAAATAAACTTAAAACAAAAATGACACAACTATTTTTTTTCATAAAATCCCTTCTTTTTTGCTATTTTCTCAATCTATTATATCAATAAAATCACTTCATGACCAGTAAAACTATCTTCCTCTTCCACAAAGCTTAGGTTCAAAAATACAAATACGACATTCATTATAAGACGTATTTCCATGACCAACCAATTGAAAAACAAAATTTACTACTGTTGGTACCAAAAAAATAACGATACCAATAACAATACGAAGCACTAACATCTTTCCAGCTTTTGCAACCGAATCATCTTTAGAAGCAGCAATTGCTTTTCCAAAATCAATCGTTCCAAATATAATTAGTAAAAGAGGAACAATAATTTTTACTATAAATAAAAGACGTCCTACAAATTTTAAAGTATTTTGAATTTTTTCATCATTACATATTTCACTAAGTTCTCCATCTTCATACATTGGATTTCTTGTTCCATCACTATTTGTACTTGAATCAGTTCCATTATCTATATCATAACAATCTAATTTTGCATTACCAGGGAATCGGCAATCTCCCTCACAATAATAATCAATATCATTTCTATTTTTACATAGATTATAATCATTTTTTGAAGAATTTTCAGAAGTTGCAAATTGATAATCTTGCGTTCTTCTATTATAATACAAATCATCACAATTAGCAGAAATATCTTTTTGAGTAACATTTTTATATTGCCCATTAGGAAAATAAATTCTATACCCATTATCATTATCATATTGTGTAATAATTCTTCCTTCTCTACCAGAATAAACACAAGTCCACCAATCACCACTACACATACCTGCACAACTACTTTCGCTAGTATTTAACCCTACATAAACATAATCAGAATTATGTTTTTCAGGATTAGCATTAGTAAATCCTTGTATAGACTGCAAAGGACCGCCAGTAGGAGAAGGATCTCCAAAAATATAAAGTGGACAATCTGTTGTTCCATCCGCATTCATAAAATGCGAAGCTTTTAATCTAACATTCGTTGCACTTAAAAATGAAATTTCTGATGAAGAAATAATACTTCCTTCCGATTCCGAAGAATTTCGCATTATCTTTATATAATCTCCATTATAATAAGAACAATATAAGGAAATAGCATTTTTATCTAAATCATCATCCTTAATAGGAACTCCATTTGTAGTTCCTTTTGCATACACGTTAGTTGAAAATGAAACTATAACTATAAAAAAGAAAAGTAAAATAATATTTTTTCTCATTTAAATCTCCTCATTTACATCTATTATAGCAAGCATCCAAAAAAATAAAAAGTAAAAGTAACCATCTAGCCTCTTCCTCGTATTTCTACTTGACCATCTTCCACAATAATCGAAAGATTTTCAATATCCTTTGAAGAAATAACAACTTTCTTAGAATTTCGATTAATTTTCAAACGCAGTTTTTTCTTATCTTTTGATTTTTTCTTCTTTTTCATTTTTAAAACTTTTTTATCATCACTTGCTGAAAGTAAAGTTTGATTCTTTTCTAAATTCTCTCGTTGCTCATTTATAAAAGAATCACCTTGAATTTTATACAAATCAAAGAAAGATAGAATTTTAGAAATTATATGTGCTTTAGTGTCATCCGAAAATTCTTTAGATTGCATAAATTCTTCTGGTTCATAAGTACATAAATGCCAAAAATGTAACATTTTTTCTGAAACTTTTACAATTCCAGTTATAGCTGGAAAATGACGCCAAAACGCATCCACTTCTTGTCTATTTTTAGACTTTTTATTGTTATACATTCGTCTTAACTTATTTTTATAAACTTTTAACATTTGCTCAGCTTTATCATCTTTTTCTTCTTGATTTTGTAACTGACAAATTTTTTCATAGATATCTTCCATAGAATCTTCACTTTGAAAATCTGAAGTTTCTAATTTTTCATCAGCTCTAGCAATTGCCCCATTTATATTTTTAAAATCACTAAACTGTTCTTTAAGCTGATGTTGCTCTTGAGATTCCTTCGTAGTTTCATCAACATTTTTCATAAATTTTATCGATAAATTTTTTTGCATAGCCATATATTTACGATAAAGTGGTTCATAATAGGAAGAAATTTGCTTTATTTTTCCTTGATATTGTACTTCAACAACACTTTCCCAATCAGAATTCATTTCCAAAGCTTCTATATTTCTAAGTAGACAATCCAAATATTTCATTTGACTTACTAATGTTAATCGATCAAAAAAATCAAAATCTAAAATAATATCATTTTTATGACTTTCAATAGAAACAAGTTTATCTTTTTTTTCATACTTATTTTTTTTATTCAATAAATTTAAAAGAAAATCCATTTTATTTTCATATTTTCCTAATTTAACTTCTGCTTCTTCTTTTCTTAATTCCATACGTCCCATAGCCGTTTCATGTTTATTAACAGAAGCTAAATTCTTTTGATTCATTACTTTTGTTTCTAAAAACTCATATTGCCTAATTAAATCTGCATAATTTGCTATTCCATTATTTCCTTTAATCAATTCTCTTTCTAATTTTTTAAAAGAGAGGATTTGAATAAAATCTTCCCACGATTTTTGAAACATCGCTTCATCCAAAGCATCATATTTTACATTATCTTTTTTGAAAAAATGTACATAACGTTCATATAAAATTTGCATATAATAATTAATATTTTGTACTACTTTTATTCCTTCATAATTGGATAAATACAACCGTTCCTTATCGCTTTGTGCCGAAGAACATACTGCAACATAAGCATTCAAAAATTTTTGATAATGTTCATATAAACCTTCAAACTCTAAAATATCTTTCGGCAAAATAGCAGATTTTATAATCTCATCTTCAAATTCACGAATTTGATAATCTAATTCAGTTAAGTTTTTTAACAATAATTCTGGCATAACCCGTTCACCAACTTTACTTTCTACCTTATGACAAATGGATCATCTTTTGTTCCATTCCCACTTTTATACAAAACATCACTACTTAAAGTAACAACATATCTCCTATCATTCGAAGAGCTTGCATAATCAGATTCTATATACCCTTTTGCATTTACTAAAAAAACACTAGCTGTATTTTTCATATTTGCTGTCATCGTCCACCATTTTACATTATAAGTAGCTAAATAATTATAATTTTGACATTCTTTACTAGTAGTGGTCTGACATAAACCATCTAAACTTGCATTTAAATAATCAGAAACAGGAAGAAGCCCAATATATTGACTTTCAATTAATTCACTACACTCCAAACTACCATTTTTTTCTACGCTAGACTGTAATCTTTTACCAACACATAAATCATAAGAAGCCAAATATTTTTCATATTTTTTAATATTAGAATCATAATAATTTTTTATACCTGAAAATGCTCTACTTAATAAAAAATTATTTATTCCTCTCTGAGCATCTTGATCTGTATTGTATCGATTATCCCAAGAACCATAATTTTCAGCTTTTTCATCTGTTACAATTATATTTATATTTCCTTCCTGGTTTATTTTAACAATTCGCCAAACATGTCCAGCAAATTTAACATAATTTTTTGGATTTTGACCACGAAAAACAAGCTCATTATTCATTTCATAAAGTCCTTCTCCCACTTGAGAAATTTTATTATTTGTTTTAATTGTATCAACAAATTTTTCGGTTTTAAATCCTTTACAAGTCACATATGCTTGGTATTTATAATCATTATTTACATAATCAACAATGACATTTGCAGTACAAGAATTATCTTTCACTAATTTTTGAATATTTTTAATATATTTATTTTCTACCAAAGTATTCGCATCAACAACCATAGTAGGATTTGTAACACTAGGTAATAAATTTGAATTATCTTGTAAATAACTATACGTTGCTTTTTCAAGTCTACTTTCTAATTCTTCATAGCTAATTCTAAATCCTACAATTTTTACTACCACAGCAATAGCAACAATAATTAAAAGCATAACAAAAGCTACACTTCCAAAAAGAGTTACTTTTTGCTTATTGTTTTTAATATATTCTTTTATCTTATCCACTATTTTCATCGAATCACCCATGCTTTCATAATAACATGCAGACAAAAAAAAAGCAATTCTTACAATTGCTTATCTACCATTATCATCGTCACTAGCACCGCCTGAACCAGTTCCACCTTTCCAAGCAGTATCAGCCAAGTTATCACATTCTGAATCACCAGGATTTGAAATACAAGTTCTACATACTTTAAAATCATCTTGAACAGCTTCTTCATTGAAATCAGACACAATTCCCATAACAAATGTAACAATTGTTGGTAATAGGAAAATAACCACAGCAGCAATCGCTCTTCTTATCAAAGAACTAGTCGCTTTCTTAATTTCATCTTCTTTACTTGCTATAACAGCCTTTCCTAAATCAATAATTCCAAAAATAATTAATAAAATTGGAATAGCAACTTTAAAAACTAATAAAACATATCCTACAATTTGCCAAATATTTGCAGTAGAAGTACAAAATCCTATTCCAGCCATTGTTAAAAACATATCCATAATATAAACCTCCTCGTTTCTTACACTATCATTTTACCTATTATTCCCAGCAATGTCAAGATTTACAATTAGATTTTACAATAAAGTGTTAAATTGTTAAATAAGTGAAGTTTTAAATACTTCTATCACTTTCTTGAATCAACAAAAAAAATTCTTTCTCCTCGAACTTAGCAAAAAATTCTTGAAGAAATGTAATATTTTCTGTATTTGTCATTATTTAAGTAACTTTTAAAAAAAACTTAAGTTTTCACTTAAGTTAAGATTTAAATATATTAAATAATTTATTATTTTTTTGTTCTTCCCCGAAACCTTCTTCAAAGCGAGAAAAACCAAGCTTTATTAAAAATTCTTCAATCACTTTATGATGATCCAACTTATCATCCAAATAAGGAATATTATAAAACACTTTACTCTTTGATTCATATTCAAAATCTTTAACATCTCTTTGATTCAATATACTTCGGTTCAGTACAATTTTCTTATCACGAAGTTTCTCAAAAGTTCGTTTATCTTTACGAATCAATTTATTCAATTTAATTAATCCTGGTTCAATCAAATAAATAACCTCTGTACAAGCACTAATACTTCCTCGATCATTTAAATCCACCAAAATAACTTCTGCTTCTTGATTGGTTGCTATAAAAGCTGGCAAATCCAAACTAGAAGTTGTTTTAAGTGACTTATCATTCAAATAAATAAAATCATGTTCATCCACTTCAACAGCAATTACATTGTACTTCTTGGCAAGTTGTTTCTTTAATAAATAAGTAAGCGTAGTAGAACCTGCATGATGAGTAACATTTTTTATTCCAATCACACGTAAATTCAGCTTATTGTAATCTCCACCACCAGAATCTTCTGTTCCAACAACATTCAACTGATGATACTGAGCAACATCTTTATAAGTATTTGGATTATTAATTAAAAATTTGATGGCATCAATATTTCTTGTAAAATTATAAATTCCCATCGAAATCAAACTTGATAAAAACTTAGCAGAGTTCACCACTTCAGAATCATCAAGTAACAAAATAATATTACTCACATCCATACTTACAGACAAACTTTGTAACACAGCAATATCTTGATAATTTTTTAAAGCCGTAATATCCAAAATCATCTTATTATAATAAAAATTTGTAAACTGACTTACTAAATCTTCTACTTCAAATTCTCCACTAATACTTTTAATAATATCTACATCTAATGTCCCCAACAACGATTGATATTTATTTGACACTATAACATTCACTTTTTATTCCTCCTTAGCAATTAAATGATCTGCAGGATGAACTACATCCCCAGTCGCCCCATTGACACCAAACGTAAATATATCTCCTAAAACAGGTAAATTAAAATGAAAAAATATATTTACTTTATAATAAACCTTTCCTGCATTATTAGAAGAAGGGGCTTTAATTTTGCTTATACAATAATAATACTTCTTTTTATCATTCGTAACAAGTTCAATGGTTGGACTATTTAAGTTAGAAACACCATAACTATCAAGAGCACAAGGCCGCATGACTGCATACCCATTTCCCTTTAAATAATTATTCATAATAGCAATGCTTCCATCTGATTTGTCTGTAACCCCTTCTTGTTGTTCAATAATCGTCATCAATTGATTTCTTACTTTAAATGCTTTGGTATAATTCAAAGACAAAGCAAGAAAAGCTACGAAAATGAGCATAAACACAATGACGAGTTGTGTAATCCAAGTTCCTCCAATCGCTTCTCTCATAAATTACCCCCTACTCCTACTAATAATCTTTGTATCTCCTGATACCTTAAAATTAAAAACACTTCGGAAAATAGGTAAATCAAGTTGGTAAAATACAAGGACTCTGTAATAACTCATATCAGGCATATCCGATGACTCATGTATAGTTTTTTTTGCTATACAAAATGCTGAATTACGAGAATCTATATGTCCATCTCGATTATACCCCATATAACCATCAGGACATTTTCCTGTTGTTCGATAAGAAGTAGCTTTTAAATAGCCCACAATCTTTTGAATTGCTTCATCAGAATCAGGATTATTTAAAGAAACTCCTTCTTTTCTCTCAATTTCTTTAATAATTGTATCTTTTACCTGAAATGCTTTCGTATGGTTAATCGTCAAACACATGTAACCTGTAAAAAGCAAAACGAAAAAAATGACAATTTGAAAAATCCAAGTACCACCTATCGCTTCTCTCATACTAGCACCACCTTAAAGGTTACCCTTTCCAAACGCACTGAAAATCAGTACCTTCCTGACGACCATTCTTATAATATTTACAAGTTACTTTTCCATCACGCAAAGTTCTTTTATCACAAATAGCATCACTGCATTTATTCGTAGCAATGAATGTATTTTTTATATTTGGCCATAAAACAGCAAAGAAAAAGACCGATAGGATTGCTACCGCTAAAACAATAACGACTGTCATATTTAGTTCTCCTGTGGCCTCTTTCATTCTTTTAACTCCTTTTTAATTATTCAGATTGGGCACCATTCTTAAAAGTACAAGTTCCAGACCAAGTTTCATTACCTTTTTCATCATATGCAACGCATGATGAACACTTTGTAGCATCTCCACTTGTTGTACAATTCCCACATTGCGCAGTAGCACAATAAGTACTTGCCATAATACTACTTTTAATATTTGGCCATACAAACGCATAGAAGAATGCTGCAACAGCTGCAATAGCTACTACGGTAACGACCGTCATATTTAATTCTCCAGTTGCCTCTTTCATTAATAAATTCCTCCTCTATTTTCTATTTCTTATTATAACTTCTTTTAACAAATATATCAATATTTATAATCCCATTAACATTAAAACTGCGAATATTAACAATATCATAACTCCAAGACCTGTTGTAATTAACATACTCATGGTCTTTGATTCCATTTTTTCTAAACGTTCTTTATAACGAGTTTCACGAGCTTTTTGTTGCAAATTCGAAATGGTTTTAGAAAATGCAAGCAATTGATCTTGTTTATGTTCTTGACGACCTAAACTCAAACGATATAGTAAACGCATCATACGCATGGAATCTCTAACAGGATATTCTTTTGCAAAATTTACATAAGGGTCAATTTTATCATTACCAGCATTAATCTCATTAATTAACTCTTGCAAACCTTCTCTAAAAATTTCTGGAGCATCATTAATGGATTTACCTATCGCAACAGGAACCGTATAATGTTGAATCAAAATTTCCAAACTCTTCAAATAATGTGGTAACATCGAATTAATTTCATGCAAATGAGCCCTATAGTATTTCTTTATATTGAAATAATCCAACTTAAAAATCAAGTACCCACCTAAGAAACAAAACAATAAAGTTACATAATTCAATTTTGAAATAAAACAGAAAACCAAAACAATAATTGTGATTAATCCATTTCGGATTCGTTTATTAAACAAAATATCACCATTTACACCAGTTCCATATTTTGCTTTAACATAAAAATCCCAATCATCCTCTTTTAATTTTCTAAAATACACTTCATTGTCCGCAATAAAGCGATTTGCACTAATACGACCCGTATAATTCATAACGTAAAGGATAATAACTCCTATAATTAATATCTCTATAGCCATTATTACTCTACCCCCACATCTGCATTATAATACTTCTCACCACTAAGAAGGAAATAACAATTAATAATAATAATCAAATGAAGGATTAACTTAACATACCAAATATCCAAAAGCTCAATATAACTATCCGTTCCAAGTAAAAACTGCATCGCCATAACAAGTAAGAAAAGAGCCAAACCAAACGTAATAAAACGTTTATGGAAATTCTTACGATCCGCTTGGTCACGATATACACCTTCAACAAGAGCATCAATATCTTGACTCATATTTTCAAGAGCTTCTCCTGAATCCTTAGCACCTTCTTTTGTAATTTGTAAAAACAATTGATTCATATTTTTTACCATATAGAAAGGATACTTTTCATTAAAAAACTCAATTGATTCATCAATCGTACCATTTTGGTAAGACATATCAATCATTGTTCTAACATCTTGTAATACAGGATTCTCTAAAATTCCTGAATCTCTTACACCTTCCAAAGACTTAACAAAACTTTGCGTCGTAGTAAACTCCATAATGACATTGGTAGTATAAATTTGAATTTGTTCAAAAATAAACTCACTATAAATTTTTTGATATCTCAAGTAAGCCAAATAAGGAATAAAAGCAACTGCAACTAGGGCATAAACAATAGAAATAACAATATTATAAAAATAAAGATAAGAAATTCCTCCTGCAATTCCAGCAAATATTACAATCTGGCTAGTATACTGACGAGTTGTAAATTCTTGTCCCAAAGACTTTACCTTTTCTCTCACTTCTTTATAACTATAAGGAGCAAATTTTTCATAAGTATCTTGTACTTGTGTAACGAAAAAACGATACACATTCTCTCCATTGTTCTTTCGATAAGATACAACATAAATTCCAATAATCCATAAAAGTATCAATTCCATATTTACACCTACTTTCCTATAATGTTTCCGTATTAGCCATTCTTGGCATAACAGGAGTAGTATTTTGACTTACATGCAATCTTTGCACAGTACTTTGTGCTCCACCACTTTGTGTCGAAGGATTGGTCCTAAAAATATCATCAGGTAAAATCACTCCTTGAATCGATAAATAATCACGCAAATGGTTCGTTGGATTATTCAAAGTAAACTTCCCATCCATCGTTTTTTGATAGATAGTATTGGTTTTTGGTTTGTTTTCTTCATCTACATAAAATTCACAAATTTCCATAATTTCACGTTGAAATCTACCCAAAGTTTTACTCATATACCCTTTTACATACACACCAATTTGAACATAACGATGAATGGTTGATAAAAACTGTTCCACTTCTTGATTTGTCTCAAGCAAACTATACATACGCATAGGAATACTAGCTGCTTTATCCGAGTGAATGGTTGACAAAATATGATGTCCAGAAGAAATCGAGTTACGAACAGCAAGCACAGCTTCTGCACTACGAACCTCTGAAAGTAATATCCAAATTGGATTCTGTCGCATACAAGTAACCAAAACATCAGTATAACTCGCAATATTATTCGTTTTCATAGCAACAATATCACGATGAGGAAAAATACGATCCAAATGAAGTTCCAAAGTATCTTCGATGGAAATAATCTTTTCATCTTCTTTGGTAGTGCTTGCTAAATACTTAACAAGCTCTGTTTTTCCAGAACCAGTCTCTCCACTTACAATAATATTCGCATGTCCTTGTACACATTGTAACAAAAAATCCAGTAAATCCTCTGAAACATATTGTTCATTAATCAACTTTTCTTTATTCAAACGAATCTTCGCTGGTGTTTTACGAATCAAACAAGCAATTCCGTTTGTAGCAATTGAATCATGGACAAAGTTAAGACGCAACTCTGTTGACTCAGCATCCAAAAAAGGATGAGCCATATTAAAAGTTTTTCCCATAACATTGGAACACTGAAACGCCAACTTTTCCATCAAAGCATTATTCACATCTGGTCGTTCTACTTTAAATACACCACGAGATAAAGTCTTAAGCCAAACCTGTCCACCATTACTATAAGAAATATCGGTGATATCATCTTGACTTAAAAATTCCTCAAGCGGTCCAAAATCGAGTTGGGAGAAAATAGCGTCATTCACATTTCTCACCCTTTCTATTCTTTTACTTTTTACTCATTATTGTTATTATCATTATCACTATTATTATCTGGAGTTGGTGTTGTTGTCGTTACATTTTGTGGAATCGTAGCACTCTTCGATAAAATAAAGTTACGGATATAATCACTAGACACAACTGTATCACCAGGATTCAAGCTATAAGATTTATTTCTTGGTACAGGAATAATTTCAATAGAAGAACCTGTAATATATCCAGCCTTCATTAATAGTTCATACATATCATTTGGCACAGCAAACAAAATTTCTGATGGAGTACGAGATTCAACTGTTGTCTCAAAAACATGATTTCCTTGACTATCTTTAACAGCATATACTTCAATACTCTCAATCATTTTACCAAACATAACCTTTTGTGTTTCATCAATTCCTTTAAAATACAAATCAATATAATTTCCAGGATAAATGGAATTTCCATACGTAGTATGCAAATCCACCTTTAAACTATAAAGTGTATATTGATCAGGAATGTTTTCAAACGCACTATCAGGCATTTCATCAGAACTTAACACTTGTGATTGATAAAACAAACTATTGGCTGGAATCGTTGTTCCAAAAGCAACATATTGATTAATCAATTGTTGTGCATTCGTAATCAAGTTTTGACTATTTTTTACTACACTACTTGATACTTCCATGTAACCAATCATATCAGAAGTAATAAGTGTACGACTAGACAATTCCTCCTTTGCATAAGGTACAGTGATCGGAGTAGTCGCTTGTTTTACACGATAATTATAACCAATGTACAAAACAAGAATCCCTAACAAAACTCCTAAAATCGTTACTGTGTTTTTGTTACTCAAAAATCTTTTGATTGTTGTTAAAATATTTCCCATTTTTATTTCCTCCTAAAATATTTATATGAAACTATTCTTGAGCAGAAAGCTCTAAAATAGCATCCACTTTGTTGACAATATCGAATGAGGTAGCATCCCCCATGACATTAAATGACTTACTTTTGGTAGCGACCCGAACACTTACCTTTGGGGGTGCCTCATAAATACCATAAAACGATATTTCATACGTATTCAAGCTTACATTCTCTGCAAATCTTCGTAAGAAAGATTCCACAAATTTTTCAGCATCAATCTTCAGTTCCCCATATTCTCGGTAATAACCATAGTTGACAGCATCAATCATAGCAGCTTCTGTCACTTCTTTTACTAAATAATAGTCTTCTGTATTTTGTGTCGTTACACTAGAGATTAACATCATAATGACTACCACAAAAACACCCAACATAATCAACCAATAACCCCAATAGGATTCCTTCATTCTTCTTACTTACCTACTTTCCATGCTGGACCAATTCCATCACCAATAGCACCTGACCATAAAGTTCTATCCTTTGTACGTTTAATCTCAGTAAAATAGCCTTTCGATTGACCTTCATCTAAAACTTTACTTGTTCCATAAGCATTGGTCACATTTCCAATGGTATGATAATTTAAGTCTTCTCTAACATACGTTTGAGTTTCTGCATTGTACTTACGAACAGCAGCCATTTGTTCTGGTGTCATACGATAAGCAAAATCAGCAATTTTATATACTTCTTCTCCTAATTCTACAATAGCTTTTGCTGTTTCTTCTCCTTTTCCATTCGACCAATTGGCACCTCTTTTACGTTCAGATGGATTAGAATCATGTAATGTTTCTATTTCAAAATTGAAAGTAAAGCCAGCTCCATTAAATATACAATTTGTACAATATACATCACATTCTGGGCATTTAGGTTCATCTGGAATCAAGCATCCTTCTCCAACACAGTCATAATCACAATCATCACAATCAACCACATAAACACAAACATATTCTAAATTTGCTGAAGAAGTCTCCCCTAAAGCAGCAAGGACAGTATCAAGTCTTCCAAGTCCACATCCAACATAATCATTGTATTTACCTAAATTAGAGAAATTCAATGTCCATTTATATACACCTTCTGGAGTATTTAAAGCAAGTGGGAATACAGCGCCTAAATAACTATAATTAGGACGCAATGCACTAGGATCTGTTACCGTATCAATCGTTCCATGTGGATAATTCGTTTGAAATTGTTGTGTATTAGCATATTCAGCTGAACCATTTGCTTCTATAGAACGATAATACAATTTATTTATCAAAGTAGATATTTGTTCAGCAAGAGCTCGACCACCATTTAAACAAGAATTCTCATCACAATAAGCATAATCTATAGTTTCTAATCCACTACCTCCGTTAGCTGGATAATTTTCATTTCCTCCAGTCCACTCTTTCGTAGTACCATAAATGGCATCTGTACTTGGGAATTCTCCTCCACCACTTACTTTTTCATAATTAATAGATGTATTGTATTGTTCTTCATAATCAAATTCCACAACTGGATCCATGCACAAATCATTTATCCAATGATAGCACTCTTTCATATAATCTACATGAGTGACTATTTCTTCTTTTAAAGAATTAACCAATTCACGATAACGAGTTAAATTTTCTGTAATTTCATCTGGAGTAGGACCACCAACTGCAACAGAATCAGGTCCAGGAGTACATCTTCCTTGATGACCATAATAATATTGAGCTTGTAGTTCATAAGGTTGCTTAACTACCCATTTACCATTTCTATCATTGTCCACATCTTTTTCAAAAGAATATTGAATATAATTTACAACAGGTCCTTGCTCAATATGAGTATTGTTATCTCCTAAATACTGTCCAGCAGCATTATGACAAGATTGAGAATTATCAGCTACAACAGATTTTTTACTCATAGATTCATTGTAAGCTTTCCATTTTTGAAGTTCATTAAAGGCATTTAATAAACTCTCTTGTAAACTATTTATTTTTTCAACAAATTGATCAATACCAATGTTATATTCCTCTTGTGATTCTCTTGCAGTACCACTTGTTGTATAACAAGTTCTTTTAGCACTAACAATAGAATTTTCAAGTTCAAAGAATCTTCCACTAGTAGTATACTTTGCCCCTGGTAAAGTCATTTCATAATCTTCTTTACAGAACACAGAACAATAAGGATTGTCATCAGAGATAGTCTTACCATCCGTGGTAGGAACCTTTGCTTGATAAGTATTTCCCGCTTCATCTTTATTATTTAATATACAACATTTAATATCAGTTGGAGCATTAATAGAAGCATTATTAGTTCCTATATCACATAAACCAGGCATATTTACAGTTGTTTTTTGATTACATGTACAAACATTTGGGTTAGGCTGATCACTACAATATTCATTATAATAACTTCCGCCTTCTTTAAAAGAATAACTATATGTATAAGAAGCTGACCCTTGTTGTCCGCCACTTGAATTTCCTCCACCATTATGTGATGCATTTCCTTCTAAATAATAAACATCTTGTTGATTCTTCGCATGACATCTTACTGCAACAGCACCAGAGTTACCAGTATTTCCACTGTCATTTTCAGAACCAGGATAATTAGCAGTAATTGTAAAAGAACATAGTCCCTTTTGCGGTGAAACTGTAGCAACTAACTGATTCCCATTCCGTTGGACACTACATCCATTACTACAAGAAAATGTAACTTGATTCAAGTCTACGCCATTAGAGTTAATACTAAAAGTAACCGTATTTCCATTTTCAACAGGATTCGATAGAGACAAAGAACCATTGGAAACAGATATATCTTTTCCGGACGTATAATCACGTAAAGCTTTCGTCTTTTGATTTTTAGATAAAGAAGAGTTACTCAAAATATTTGCTATATTCGTTCCTACATCTCCTGATACAACTTCGCATGTATACGCACCAGCAGCAAGAAAAGTAACATCATGTAAATCAGATCCGTGATCAGCACAATAACCTTCATAAGTTTTGCCATCAACAGTAACTCCAATATTATAATTTTTATGACAAGATCCATCTTCATATCGAATACTACAATCCACAAATCCAGGACGATCTTTATTTTTCCATAAATTATCCTCAGAACACCATACAGCCCCTGAATCATTTATCATTTCTGGATGTTGTTCAATACAATAAATCCCAACATTTGCTGCAAAAACATCAGTTGTAGCAAATCCTAATAAACAAATTCCTATAATAAATAAATACTTTAATTTCCCTTTCATCATAACACTCTACTCCTTTTCTTTTTAATAAGAACCACAGTAGTAGCAACCCCCATCACTACAATTGCAACACCAATAGAATGAATCACTATGGCATTTTCTTTATAAAACTCTTTGATTTTTTCTACAAAACTTTTGTTTTCCTCTTGCTGTTTTTTTTCTTCTTCCTTTTGTTTTTGGTCTTGAAATTCTTTTATTTTTTCAAAAAATTCATTAAAAGAAATATTTTCCGAATTAATAAACTCTTGACAATAATAAAAATCTTTATTATCTTCGCATTGAGGTCGCTCCGAATAATTGTTGTACATCGGCGTAGTTAAAGTAAACTTACGAAACATTTCTCCTGCACAAGAATATTTATTGGAATACACTTCAATTGTATAAGTAACTAATTTTTCTATATCATCGACGCGAAAAGTCGCAACACCGTCTTTCGTATCATTGTATCGAAATGTTTTTACTTCATCATTATAATCATTATAAACTTTAATATAAATGTCTTCTGTAATATTCAAAACATGTATATCAAAAACTTTTACAAAATGTTCTTGGATAACATCATATCCCTCTTCACCAAAATGATCTATATCGTAATACTCTCCCATTGAAACTTCGACTACTTCATAATTTGCATTTACGTGCGATACTATCTCATTTAACTCTGCTTGTTCACTATAGCTACAAGAACTTGCTGCTTTCACATAATTTGGTATAAAAAATAGAAACGCTAGTAAAAACATGCTTTTAACACTTGTTTTCATCTAATCCACCAACCTAAATAAATCTGCCATGATTGTACCATATTCTTTTTTAAAACACAAGTAAAAATTAGGATCCACGACACTCTTAGACACAGAAATCAAAATAAAAAAAGCTATCTTTAAGCCTCCAATTTTTTTTATAAATAATATGTTTCTAACTAATCGATGAAATTTAATTTAATCTTCAATACATGCATGAAATAAGGCTATGGTGCTTAGTAGATCTTTATCACTTAATTTTTCAACAAATTTTAGATTTCTAATTTCATAATCCATACTTCTAACATGCTCACATAAAACAGATCCATGCACATTCTTAGTATCTTCTAACTTATAATGGGTCGGAAATTCTTTAGTATTGGATGTAATAGGACAAACAAACACCATTTTAGTATGTTGATTAAAAATTGTAGTACTTAATACAACTGCAGGCCTTTTTCCAGCTTGTTCATGCCCCTTTACAGGATTAAAATCTAAAAATACAATGTCTCCTTGCTTTGGAATATAATTTTTTACCATATTTCTCTCCCAATAGGTTCATCCCAAGAAAAATCTTTAGCTAAATTATCACCATGATAATTATTAAACCTTTCTTCTAAAGAAATCTTCTTTTTCTTTGGAACACTGATAATGATTTTATCTTCCTCTTGTTCAATATTTAATAGATCATTCGTCCTAATATTTAAAGATTTTAAAATACTGCTTGGAATTCTAATCCCGTCAGAATTCCCCCATTTTTGAAGTCTAACTTCCATAATATCATTCTCCATTTCATTAATAGTATATACAAAGTTTATACATACGTCAACTATATTTTACGAATACAGAAAAAAAGAGAACAAATTGACCAACAATCTTAAAATATGGTATATTGGAAATGGTGATAAAAATGGATAATAAAAAAAACAATTTACTACTTTATGGGCTCATTGTAATAATAATTATTGCTGGAATCTTTTTGGTTTATAAACTGGCATTTGCAAACAAAGAAGAAAGCAAACTAATCAATAGTTCCGTAACAGAAATAGAAACAAAAATCAACAACAAAGAAACATTTATTTTAGTCATTAGTCAAACTGGTTGTAGTCATTGTGAACAATACTTACCAGAACTAGAAAAAACATTAAAAGAAGTAAACAAAGAAGCTTACCTGTTAAATATCACAGGATTATCAAATGAAAACGCGGACACCTTAAACAAATATGTTAACTTTTCTGGAACACCAACAACCATTTTCTTTCATGATGGACAAGAAAAAACAACACTCAATCGTATCGTCGGCTATGCATCAAAAGCAAAAATTATAGAAAGATTACAAGCATTGGGGTACATAGATTAATGGAAAAAGCAATAAAATTTTTAAAAGGGATGGGTTTTAGCCTCCTACTATTTGTTCTATATTTTTTAATTTGTCCCAATCTTTTTGCAAACATATTTAAACAAGGGTTACTAAGTAACAACTTTTGGATACACAACTTATGTTTCTTAGCAGTATATGTTTTAACATTACTAGTCATCATACTTATCATTCATAAAGACCTACTAAACCAGTGGAAAAACTTTTTAAAAAATCCAAAACCAATCTTAACCAAAGGATTAACGTATTGGATTTATGGCATGATTGTCATGATTATTTCCAATTTAATCGTAAGTGCCATAATAGGAAACATTGCAGTCAATGAACAAATGACGAGAGAAACTCTTATAAAAACTCCACTCTATGCCATACCAACCATTATATTTATTGGTCCATTTTTAGAAGAAATTGTCTTTCGCTATGGATTTAGAAAATCCTTTACTAAAAAAATACCTTATGCTTTATTCTGTGCAATCATTTTTGGTGGAATGCATGTCTCTAGTGCTATTGATGAATGGACACTAGCAGGAATTTTAGCACATGCCAAAGAAATACTATTTATCATTCCCTATGGTTCTTTAGGATTCTTCTTTGCAAAATCTTACTATGAAACAGAAAACATTTTCTCATCCATTATTCCTCATATGTTACACAACACCATTTCTGTTTCTCTAATAGTAATCACATACGTTTTAAGTGGGATATAGGTGATTTTATGCAAGAACAAGAAACACAAGAATTACAAACTAAAAAAAGAAATACTTTAAAAAAAGGACTTCTTCTTTTTTTATTTCTTCTCGTCTTATTTTATCTTTATATAAGAAATATAGAACCCAACCTGCTTATGGTTCATGAATATCCTGTAATAGACAATACCCTTCCTGCTTCTTTTGATGGCACCAAAATTGTTCACTTCTCAGACATCTTGTATGGTTCCACAATTCATGAAAAAAATATAAGCAAAATTGTTACCAAAATCAATGAGCTAAAAGCAGATATTGTTGTCTTCACAGGAGACTTATTAAATAGCTCCATCAACGTAAAAGAAGAAAGCTATAGTATATTAAAAGAACAACTAAGAAAAATAGAAGCAAAATATCGAAAATATGCCGTTCTAGGAGACAACGACTTCCAAAATGAAAATGCCGTCAAAGAGATATTAGAAGATGCAAACTTTACGATTTTAAATAACCAAAATGAACTTTTATACTTTAATGGAAACGATCCTTTAGTCTTTATTGGAACTCCTTCTAGTAGAAATGGAAACATTGATTTAACTAGTGCTCTAACCAATGAAGAAAATATAGAAAACTACTATAAAATATGGTTAGCTCATGAACCTACCATATTAGATAGACTCCATGAAAATAACAAAAAAACCAATCTAATTTTATCTGGTCACACGCTAAAAGGACTTGTTACCTTCCCTTTTGGTGGTTACTTATTGCATCAAGAAGAAACAAACAACTATACAAACGATTATTATGAAAAAGAAGAGTCAAAAATGTATATCTCAAACGGACTAGGAACCTACAAATACAATGTAAGATTTTTAAATCCTCCTTCCATAAACTTGTATCGTTTATATAGTCATTTATAAAAGCATGTCCTAAAAAACATGCTTTTTTTAAAATCCAAAAAAAAGACCAAAAGGTCTTTAAACACATTCTACAAATGTATCTGTTAAACAGCGAATTGCACAAATACAATCTAGACTCATTGTGAAAAATGAATTGGTAGCAACGTATGGATTCAAACTTGTTGTATCTGGATTATCTTGTAAAACACGGCAAGTACAACAATTTCCATCTACTTTTTCTACTCTAAAAACAGTAGAACAAGTATCTGTATTCCCTACACATGTTGCAACTGAATCTTTGCTTGTTGGCATACTCCATGGAGTTCCGTTTCCACAACAGGTATAAAGCATAATTGGTCTAGTATTACAAATAAGACAATTAGGTCCTCCACCAAGCATAGGACGATCGCAAGAATCTAAACAATTATCAGGACAAGCATTTTGTTGAAGTACCAAAATAACATTTAAAATCTCTGCAATACAATTCGTATCCTTAGAGTCTTTATTATTACACATATCATTCACCCTTTCCTATATTCTCTACTATAATTTATGTCAATTCCACCGAAGTGTGAGTGAAACCAAAAAGGTTTTACAAATTCTTTTTTTGTTGTATAATTCTAATAGGTGATAATCAAATGGATACATTTATACAATATGGAATTATACTAATCATACTTCTCTTAATCTCTTTAGTCGTAAGAAAACTCATGCGAAGAGATTTCAGTATCGAAGCAAACAAACTTATTAACTATCTAGGTGGAAAAGAAAATATTGTCAGTGCCGAATGCAACATGTCACGTTTCAAAGTTCTCCTAAAAGACATTTCCATTGTAGACAAAGAAGCAATTGGAAAACTTGGAGCCAAAGGAATTGTTGAAATCGACAACCAACTAAAAATTATTTTTGGGAAAGATGCTAGACAATTAAAAAAATACATTGATGAAATTATATAGTGTAGAAAATTACACTTTTTTTATTTCCAAAATATCCTCTAAAAAAATGGTTTGTCCATCCAAAGTAAGAAGCGCTTGACTAGTTCTCCCCACTACATCCACCTCTTCTGTCTTAGTCTTTGTTACAAGTTTAACTCTTGTTTTATAAACATGAGTCTTAGAATTAAACAACTTATCTATTTCTTGTAAAGGAATGGAATTGCTTCTCTCTTCCCTCTTTCCGCTCACAAACACATCTTCATTATTTTTAATTTTCTTATCAATCGGAACAGCAAACACATTTGGTAAATTTTTATTCATTTTTAGGCCACCTCGTTATATTTTATGATAAAGTCCCAAAAATGTTGCATACTAAAAGTATGATAAAATGGATAAACAAACACAACTTGCTTCTTTTTATTCCCTTAGGAATTCTTATGATTGCTAGCTTTTTTTGCATGTTTCAAGCTAGATTCATCAAACCACTCTACATAGGACATTTACAAAAACAAATTCTATGGTTTGGACTAGGATTCTTTTTACTATTTGTATTAACCAAATTAAAAATAAAATTTTTCTTTCACTATAGTTTTTATTTCTATCTTTTAGGAATTGTTTTATTAATACTAGTTCTTTTCTTAGGAAAAAACACCAATGGAGCAAAAGCTTGGTTTGATTTAAAATTTTTTCATCTCCAGCCTAGTGAATTTGTAAAAATTGCCTTACTTCTCTATCTATCCAAAACAACCAATGATTTCAAGTTAGGGAAAATAAAAGAATGGTGGTATATTTTAAAATGTATTTTTATTACATTCATTCCATCCATTCTAGTCTTCTTAGAACCAGATACAGGAGCTATTATCATTTACTTACTATTGTTACTCTCTGTACTAATTTTTTCAGGGATTCATAAAATTTGGTTTATCCTTTCTTTTCTATGTGTAATTCTAATATTAGGAACATTTACTTATTTTTACTTATACAACCAAGACACACTGATTCAATACATAGGAACCAGTTTTTTCTATCGTATCGATCGTCTTATTCACTTTGCAGATGGAACAGGAATGCAACTAAACAATGCATTAACAACGATTGGAAATGCTGGTATATTTGGCAAAGGAATCCAAAAAGAACTCCTTTATGTTCCAGAATTTCCTACCGATTTCGTATTCACATTAAGCATTGCCATTTTTGGATTTCTAGGAGGATGCATTCTTCTACTATCTTACTTTACAATAAATTACTATCTTATCCACAAGCTATTTACAAAAAAAGATTTACAAACAAAATTATTTTTACATGGATTCATCTATATTTTTATTTATAGTCAAATCCAAAACATACTAATGAACTTAGGGTTATTACCAATCATGGGAATTCCTCTACCATTTCTTTCTTATGGTGGTTCCAACATGATTGTCTATTTTATCTTTCTAGGTTTTATTTTAAATAAAACACAAAAAGAAAAAAACAAGTCGAAACTTGTTTAACGATAAGGATAATAATAGCCATAAGAAGAATATCCAAAAGGTCCAGGTCCCATAGGGGGATAAGGTCTTGGTGCCACATTGTAAATAGGTCTAGGTCTTGTAAGCCCAACGGCTGCTCCTCCAACCAAAGCTCCCGTTAAAAACGGAAAGAAAAACTGACGATCCCCATTATTTGCACGATGTATGGTATAATTTTGATACACAAAGCTTCCTCCTCTCATTCTTAATGTATGAGAGTTTTTCAATTTGTCTATTGATAAAAGCCTAAATAATACTTCTTCTTTCCTTTTTTTACAATAAGAACTTGCTCTTCAATAAAATCTGCTTTTGTAACCATTTTTTCCAAATTCATTTCTTTTTTATTATTAATCGAAATTGCTCCACTACAAATCATTTCACGAGCTTCTCTTTTGCTAGAACAAATACCATGACTCACAAGCAAATCAACTAGCAAAATATCTTCTGTAACAGGAAATTTTGGAATATCTTTCAAACTAGAAATAATATCTTTAGCAGATAATTTTGTAATATCTTCACTAAACAGAGATTCACTCATCATTTTTGCTTTTTCAAATTCGGACTTACCATGTAAATCAGTGATGATTTCTTCTGCCAAACGTTTATGTGCTTCACGTTTTTCAGGATTTTCTAAATGTTGTTTTTCAATTTCTTCTATCTCTTCCTTAGATAAGAAAGTAAGTTTCTTCAAATATTCAATAATCATAGAATCTTCCAAATTAATTAAATATTGATACATTTCATAACTTGACGTTTTCTCTTTATCAAGCCACAAAGCATTTCCTTCTGTTTTACCAAACTTTACACCATTAGAATCAGTTACCAAAGGCATAACCATTCCATAAGCCGTAGCATCGCATTTTTTACGAATAAGTTCAATTCCAGCTGTAATATTCCCCCATTGATCACTACCTGCTACTTGTAAAGTACAATTGCGTGTTGTAAACAAATGTAAAAAGTCAAGTGCTTGTAAAATCATATAAGAAAACTCTGCAAACGTAATTCCTGTTTCAATTCTTGATTTTACTTTATCTTTTGCTAACATATAGTTAATATTGAAATGTTTTCCATAATCTCTTAAAAAATCAATTACATTAATCTCTTTTGTCCACTCATAGTTATCCACCACTTCAAAACCAAAAATAGTTTCAGCTTGTTTCTTTAATCCTTTAATATTTTTTGCTACTTCACTCTTTGAAATCATAGGACGTTCACTGGTTGGTTTTGGATCTCCGATTAACCCTGTTGCTCCACCAATTAAAAGAATTGGATGATGTCCCGCACGAGCAAGACGTTTTGAAATCAAAAAAGAAGAATAATGCCCAATATGCATAGAATCTGCTGTAGGGTCTGTCCCAATATAAAACGTTAATCCTCCCTGATTTAATTTTTCGATTAGCGCCTCATCACTAATATCTTGTATAAGTCCTCTCCATTTTAAATCTTCAAATATTGTCATTTTCTTTCCTCCTCTAATGCTAGTTCTTGTATTACTTTTAAATCTATTCCATAATCACTATAAATAGACTCCACATCTTTTGTAATCACACGCTCTTCTGTAAAGCCTAACATTTCTACAATCTTCATTACTTCTTCTTTATTCGTTCCTTCAATTTCTATATAATCAGGTATCTGTGGCCAAGAATCAATATCCACCTCTACACCATGTAAAAAATAACGGCATCTTTTATTTTCTTGAAAAGCCTTTGGAACATAACCAAATTCTTTTAAAATCAAATTTGTTTTTTCAAAATCATCCACTACAATTTCCAACTCTTCTGTTCCATCGATTTCTTTTGCTTTTACATTTTTAATAGCAAGAGTAGCCTCTACTCCATTCGTACGAAGTCGTATCCACTTATGAGGCAAAGCAGGCTGAAAATCATAAACATATCTTCTTTGTAAATGTTCCCATTGAAATTCTGCTCCCAAACTTTCTAATTTTTCTTGCATCTCCTTCTTATCTACATCTAAGATACGCGCTTCTATTTCTACATTCATAATCTTTCTCCTTCCAATAAAAAACACGATATTTTTATCCATAAGGACGAAAATATCGCGGTACCACCTTAATTCATGAATCAATCATGCACTCTAGACTATAAAGCATCACCTATTTAAGTTCATAAATTGTAAATTCATTGTTTGACTATATTAGTTTCCACCAAATACTAACTCTCTATAAATACTTCAAACAACTACTTTGATTTAATCATCACTTAATTGATAAGTTAAGTGTATCACGTAATACTTATATAGTCAAATCAATGCTTTTTCCAATTTTCTATTCATTATATTCCAAACATTTTTCTTCTAATAATTTAAAATTACAACATCTTTCATAAATATTTTTAGCTAAAGTTTTGTTTATATATTTATCATATATTTTTTTAGATCTTCCATATAATTTTTCATCATTACGATTTAACCAATAGATTTGCTCTTTTAAAAGTTTTGTATACTTTTCTTCTGACTTCGTTAAACATTCTTTATCCAAATCTAATTTAACAATATTCTTTCCTGTTACAGGCAACATATTATTAAAATTAATAGCACCTAATTTTCCATTATCTATTTTTAAAAAATCTAATTTTGACTTTAACTTAAGATGCTTTGCTTTTGGACTAGATAAAGGAGCAAAATACATGCAGCCATTGATTTCAAATAATACACCTACAAATGGTCTTAGTTCTTTTTCATTATAGTTATAAGGTACTCTAGCATCAAATTTCTTAAATAATCACAATATCTTGTATCTAATCGAACTAATAATAAAGAATTCTTCATTTTATCACCTTCAAAAACATAATATAACAAAACCAAAAATAAAACTAGAGTCTGCTCTCTAGTTTCTTTTTTAAGTTCCTCTTTTGGTGGGAATCACCGCTTTTTTAAATTCCTGTTAAAAGCCGGAATCGCTTCTTTTTTAAGTTCCTCTTCATAGTGGGAATCACTAGCTTTTTATTTAATAGATGCAACTTTTTGAGAAAAGTTACAATGAACACTGAGTTTCCTCAAATGCAAACATACTATACCATACTTTTAGAACATTGTCTATAATATAAATTAAAAAAACACTAAGCTGTTTTTTTCTTAGTCGTTTTATTTTGTGGTTTCTTTTTTGTGGAAGAATTGGTTGTAGTTTTTATAATAACTTCTTCTTTTTTATTAGCTTCTAACTTATCAATTGCTTTTTTTAATACAACAACCGTTTTATCTTTCACATCCTTAGCAGCTTTTTCAATCACTGGAGCACTTTTTTCTTTTGCTAAATCCATAAGTTCATCTGCTTTCTTCATCAAAAGCGAACCCTTTTCCTTAATTAGTTCCAAAGCTGTTTCTTTATTCAAATTTTCCAAATCTTGTTTTAACTCTTTTACTTTAGCATTTAGTTTTTCTTTAATTTCATCTTTATCCAAATGCTTAATTGTATCCACAAGTTCATCCGTTTTCTTTTTTAATTCTTTACGTGTTTCGCTACCTTTTTTAGGAGCAAACAAAACACCCATTCCAGCCCCAATCATAGCACCAGCAATAAATTTTCCTAAACCATGTTTTTCTTTACTCATTTTCATCATCCCTTTTATCTTTTTTCTTTTTAAACAACAACTTTTTAAACACAGAAGAAATTCCATCTACTACCTTATCCGTAGCAATAGCAATTCGATCAGTAGTATAATCTATGATATGAAAAAATCCATTCAAAGTTTTCACTTTTTCTTGTACATCATCCACAATTTTTTCTACCTTTTCTAATGTTATTATAATCTTAACCCCTAAAATTATACCAATAATCAAAATAATGATTAATAAGATATAAATAATAATTGGTAAAAAATCTAACCAAAAACTCATTTTTATTCTTCCTCTCTATTGTCGTACATAGAATCAATCAAATCAAACAAATCACTTTCCAATGTATCTTCTTCAATATCTTTACTTTTTGGTTCCTTATCCAAAACTTCCAAATTTTCATCGGATTGTGTTAATTCCTGTTCAACAGAATGACTAAATTGATTAAAATCATTACTTTCTTCCTCTGGTTCCTCGGCATACTTCCGTCCACGAACATTTTTATTTCGAGTCATTCGATTCAAAGGTTGTTCCTCTGTATCAGAAATAGCAATGGTTTCATCTGCTGAATTTGCTAACAAATCATCTATATCTCTAGAGCGACTATCATAAAATTTTTTCATTGGAGTATCATTCAAAGTTTTCTCAATATCTTCTTCTAAAGTACCAAAAGCCTTCTTTCGAACCATATCTACATTAAACTTCTTCTTTTCTTCCTCAACAGAAATAATATCTTCTTTTTTATAGTTTTTATCTAGTACTCCATAAACAGGTGAAATGACTGGAGAAGGACGAAATCCATTTTTAGTTTCTGTTTGTTTTTGAATAGTAGGTTTCTCTCTTTTGGGTTGCTCTTTCTTTAAAAGTTTAGATTTTCTTTCGCTATCGTACCCAAGAGGACTCAAGGAATCAAAACCGACTCTTCTCGTTGTTTCAGGCTCCTTAGGTTTTATAGCAACTGGAGGCACTTCTTCTTCCACTTCTTTTGTATTATAACTTGTAACAAATTCTTCTTCATTAAAATCTGGAAACTTAAAAGTATTCTCTGCTTTAAACAAATCTCTTTCGTTTTCTTTTGGCAATTCCTCTTTTACAGGAACATCCTTTTTTATCACACTGTCTTCTTTAATAACTACCTTTTCTTCTGTCGGACGAACTTCTATTTCCTCTTCTTCAAATAAGGCATTCTTTAATTTATTAAACAAACCCATTTTTTCTTCACCTCTTAATTAATTAAATCTGTATCTGGTATATCATTCTCTTTTTTACTTGAAGAACTACTTCCTTCATATTGAATAAAATTACTTTCATTTTTTGCCGTCTCAAAAATGTTAAACTCAATCTCACTGGCATTTAGAGTATCATTTCCAATCATACTAGCAATAATAGTATCATTATAAGAAATAGAAGAAAGCAAAGCCATCGCATAAGCAAGAACTTCGTTTATATCCCTATAATCTACTATCACTTCTATTTTAGCATAATTATACATAATTTCAATTAAATATTTTTTATTTTCAATAAAATTAATCTCTAAATATCCAAAATACTCTCCATTTTCTAATTTCGTAGAATAGAAAGCATTTTTTTGAATCTTATACTCTTCTTTCACCTTATTATGATAGCTAATCAAATCCAAATACAAATAAAGAGTATACTTATCCTTTTTTAAAGTTACATTTCCCGTTTTTTCTTCCAAAACAGACAAACCAATAGGAAGATAATAACGATAGCCTTGTCCAGTTCGATTGGTATAAGAAATTTTAGAATCTGCCAAAGCATTTTTGATAATTCCATCATAATTGCTTTTATTTAGATAAGTACAACCAGACAAAAAAAACATCCCTAAAAACAAGAGTACAATCTTTTTCATGAGCTTCCTCCTACCTTAAACACCATTATAACAAAAAAATGTTTTTTTGCAAAACATCTTTATTTTTTCCATAGCTTGTCTAACTTTTCTTGTAATTCCTTCTTAGTAAATGGTTTGGCCAAATAATCAACAAAACCAAGACTCAAATACTTTTCCTTTGCTCCATCAACAGCATCTGCCGTCAAAGCAAGCACTGGCGTTTGAAACGCAGGCATCTCTTTTAACTTTTGCATCGCTTCTTCCCCACCCATAATAGGCATCATAATATCCATCAAAATCAAATCGTATGTATTTTTTGTTACATGTTCCAATGCTTCTACTCCATTACTACACTCGGTAATAGCAAAACCAAAAGGATCTAAGGCTTTTCTCGCTACTTTAATGTTCAGTTTATTATCATCCACAAGTAAAATTCTTTTTTCTCCGTAGCCAGTATTCTCCTCAGGAACATCCAAAACCTCAATCACTTCTTTGGGGCCTTCCAGTTTTTCTATTTTTTGAGGGATCTCAGCTGTGAACACAGAACCACTTCCAAAGACACTCTCTACACGAACGCTTCCACCCATCATTTCCACTAAATTTTTAGTAATAGCAAGTCCCAATCCCGTTCCTTCAATGGTACTATTTTTAATTACATCTAGTCGTTCAAACTTACCGAACAAGAAAGGCATATCTTCCTCTCTTATTCCCTTACCTGTATCTTTTACTTGAATGAAAAGGGTACAATCCGTCTCATTATTCTCTGAAAAAACACGAAGAACAATAGAACCAGAATCTGTATATTTAATAGCATTAGAAAGAAAGTTATTAATAATCCCTTTTACATGCACCTTGTCTCCCAAAAGGAGATAAGGAAGATTCGGAGCCAAATCCAATTTAAATTCAATAGGTTTCGTTCCAATACGAGTTGTTGTAACAGAAACCAAACTTTTTATTTCTTCTACCAAATTATAAGGAATGGAAACTAACTCCATCTTTCCACTTTCAATTTTATTGATATCCAAAATATTTCCAACAATTTCAAGTAATGTCCCCGAAGCATTCCCAATATCTTCAATATCCTCTAAAACTTCTTTAGGAACTCTATCTCCATACTCTTTCATATCCTCAGAAAGTCCTACGATAGCATTCAAAGGTGTTCGTATTTCATGAGACATACTAGAAAGAAAATCACTCTTCGCATGACTCGCTTTTTCAGCCATATCACGAGCAATTTCTAATTCGTTAATCAACTTAACATCAGGGTTTTCAATCGTAAAATACATAATATAACAAATCGATACGATTAATAAATCAGCCAGAAGAATTCCTGGGAAAAAAACAGTTAAAATTGCAAAAAAAACGATAAAAGCCAAAATAAATAAAATAACCATATATCTTCGATCCAATTTACGTATATTTAAAAGAGCCAAAATAAAATTAATAATTAAAACTATAGCAACCAATAAATAAGACAAATGAAGAGTAGAACCCGTAACACTTGTAATCACACCAACTTGTATAATTTCTATTTTTGTAAAAGATAAAAATATTAAAAAGAAAAAATTAAAACCTATAAAAACATTTCTAACTAATTTATGATTCTCTTTCGCTTTTTTATAACTAATAATTATTGTATAACAAAGAATACAACCAAAAATAAGAATAAATAAATATCCCATCACTTTATTAAAAAAATTAACAAGAAAATAAAAGTTTGTACTAAAAATAGAAAAATCAACTCTTGCTGCAAGTAAATGAATACAAGTATTTATAAATGTTTCTATTAAAGAGGCAATTAAAATAATTTCAAAATACTTATTTTCTATTAATTTTAAATTAGGTTTAGAAAAATACACCATAACCAAAAGAAAAATAAAAAGAAAACAAATCAATGGAACTTCAAATTCAAAAGACACAACTTACCACCTATTTTCTAACGAAATTATATCAATTTTGCATTTTTATGTAAACAAAAAAACTTGTCCATTGTTCAAGTTTTATTTATTAGTTTCCAAAACAAGTTCTAACTTAGTTTCTTCTAAATCATTATCTATATAAGGTTTTATAAATTTTTCATATGCTTCCTCATAAGAAATATTCCAAGTATTATGCATATATCTTTTAAAATCATATAACAAATCTTCTTCTCTTTGCTTACGAATAGGATTTATAGCCAGATAATTATCTCTTGTTATTTGTACACTATCAAATGTTGCTCTTATATCCTGAGGGCTTGGTCTTTTCCCATTTTTACGATTCGTAAGTTCTTCTTCCCAAACATCATGTAGCCAATGCGACTTCATATATTCATATTTTCTTTCTTCCATAAATTGAAAACGACAATTGCTTGGTAAACTTTTTCTTTTCAACCAACTAGCATGATGTATCCACAACTCATATTCCAAAGTAGCCAAAACATTTCGCAATCTTTCTGTTCCTTCTGTTGCTGTAACATTTAAAAAATGCAATGGAGCATCTGCCGTAATATAAATGTTCTTTGAGCCATATTCACGAAAAGAAGCCATAGGTACAATTGGAGCAAATGTTCTTCTATGCAATTGGACAGCCCCTTCAAACAATTCTTCTACAATTTTGTTCTCTGTGTTGTTGTACCCGCCTTCTGCACAAATAATAACGCTTATCCCATTATCAATCAATCGTTTCATCTTTAAAATAGAATTCTCTCTACTCCACGGATCCATTCTTCCAACATAAACCATTCCCATTGCCCAAAGACCATATACTTGCTTTGAATTTTCTAATTGTTCTGTAGAACCAAAAAGTAAATATGCATTTCTATCCATAACCGCCAGAGCAGAATTTACATCCTCACAAAAAGAATGCGTAGAAACAAAAATATAAGGCTTAGAAGACTTTAGATTTAAAAATGACAAATCTTTTTCTATATCCACCTTAGAAGCTTCTCCATAATTTGTAATAGATTCTAATACAATATTTCCATCAGTTGCTTGCAATAATGGTTTTTTTAAATACTTATAAGTATGTTTTCTAATATTCATTCCAAAATTACTTGTAAAATTATTTTCATCAGCATACTTTAAATAAGCTACACCATCTTTAAAAAAATTACCTTTATAATCTACCGTTACAGAAGAAGAAATAATTTTTCCACTTGTCGCTTGAATCACACAAGAATAAGTACGATAATTTAATGTAAAACTAACTTTATATCTTGCCTCAAAAACAAGTTCTACTTCGTCTAATTTTTCATAATCAAAATCAACTTCACAATTAGGATAAGGACTTCTCATCTTAGCATTATGTAAAGAAATAGCAATCGCTTCTTCTTTACTAATGTACGCTTCATGTTTAGACATTTCGACAATTATATCTAATTCTTTCTCTGTATATTCTCTTCCCATAAATCTCCCCCTCAATTTGAGTTAAATATTTTAAATGAAAAGAAACAATTGAAAGAAACCAATGCTTAAATTTAAAACTTTTTTGTCTCAAATAACTTATTATACCCTATTCTCTATCGTTTCTATTCTTTTTCATTATAATATTTACAAAATAGAAGCACAAGAAAAAAGAAATAACTTGTATCTTTTTTGATACACATTATTTCTTTACGGCATTGATATAATTAATTTTCATTCCTTGCTTCTTAAACTTCATTTCATATTCCGTTTCTACATTCGGAATGGATGTATTTGCTAAATCCAAAGAAACTTCCTCAAAAAAATAACCAGCATTGTTTAAATTTTTCAAACTACTAGCAAACAAGATAAGATTGTCTGTTTTTTGAACAATTCTTTTTTCTCCTCCTAACAATTCTGATACAAACAAATCTTCATAAATTTCTAAAAAAGTTGGACTCGTAAGACGTCTTCTAGCGTGACGCATTTTTGGCCATGGATCAGAAAAATTAAGATAAATACAAGAGATTTCCTTATAAAAAATATCTTTTAAACCCAAAGCATCTACACAAAGCAAACGAATATTAGGAAGAGGTTCCTCTTGTAGTTTTTGTACTGCTCTAACCAAAATACTTTCATATTTTTCAATCCCAATAAAATTAACCAAAGGATATTGTTTTGCCATTTCTATCAAAAACTTTCCTTTTCCCATGCCTATCTCAATATGAATAGGATGATCATTTCCAAACAAAGTATTGTATTTTCCCTTTAAACCTTCTCTATTCTTAATTACAAACTCACAAGATGCAATTATTTCTTTTGCATTTTTCACATTTCTTAATCGCAAATTAATCACTACTTTCTAACAACTCACATATAATTATACCAAAGGATGTGTTTTTTAATTATGAAAAAAGATCGTAATACATTTTTTAATGAAGCCAATTTCTCGCAATCTAGTTACATGGGAACACCCAATCTACCCATGAATAATAATTTTCAAGGGGGAATGCCTGCCTATGGACAACAAGCAAGCCAAAGTTTCTATTCTGGACCAGTCCCTATGATGCCAAATAATGGTGGGATGCCAGGGGACAATATGAGTGATATCGAATCTCGAATGGCAAAAATAGAACGACAAATCAATCGTTTGGATGCTAGAATCAGCAAACTAGAAAACAAAGGACTTATGACTACAGAAAACTATGACAATACAACCAATATGTATATGTTATAACGAATGCTTACTCACCTGAGTAAGTTTTTTATTGTATTAACAACTTTATTTAACGATTTCTTTTTTCTTCTATTTGTACAACAAATGGTTCATACAAAGATGCATATTCCTTCAAACTCTTTTTTACATCAATTTCATAATCTTTTACCATACAATGGTCTAACTCATAAAAATACTCTTTTAGAAAAACACCACCCAAAGCTTCCATTGTACGCCATGAAGCAGGATTGTCCGAATTCGCGTCCATAAATACTTTAAAAATCCCATGTTCTTCACAAACTTTTAATCCTAAATACAAATTAATCTTATTATAACCTTTTCCTCGCTCAGTAGGTCGAATACTATAACCAATATGTCCTCCTACCTTTTTCAAGTGTTCATTTAAAGCAAGCCGGATATTAATCATTCCAATAATTTTCTTATCCCCCTCTCTTACCAAAAAATAAGTACGAGAAGGCACAAATTTCTCATCAGGAACTCTCTTAGAATCCTCATCTAATTTTTCAAGCCATCCTTCATAATTATCCATAAAACGAGGCAATCCACCACTTCCATTTACACTAGATTCATACCTCCGAAACTCTTCTATGTATTGAATTGCTTCTTCTTTTCTATCCAAACTAGGAACTTCAAAATAAAATCTTTCCAGCATCCTCTCCTCCATTCTTTTCATAAAAAACGAAACAATCTATTTAGATTTTCCTTTTCCAGCCAATCTACGTCCTATTTTATCCAATCTAGCCGTTCCAAAGACTTCTTTTAAAATTCCCATTTTATAAGCAATCCCTAAATACACAATTGCTCCCATCAAACTGATGACTCCTATATAAAATGTGCAAGACAACTTACTAGAATAAGAAACAGGAACCACCCATTTAAAGAAGACAACAACAAAAATCATTGCGATGGTTGGAATACATAACTTTCGTCCCATTCGGTACGTATCTCTGTAATCCACTTCATGTTCTTTTTTTAACTTTGAAAGTGAACGAACAAAAGCCAAACTATAACCGATTGCTGTAGACAAAATCGCCCCCAAATAAGGTGCAATGCCTATTTTATAAAACAACACCATCAAAGGAATATTCAACAAAACATTGGTTGTCAAACCAATAATGACACTTTGATAAACTACTTTTGATTTATTGAGACCATGCAAAGTAGAATTAGTAATCAAAAACAAATTATAAAACAAAGAAACCAAAATTTGCATACTAAAAATAAACGAACCTACTAAATTGTCTCCATAAAAGACACTCCAAACACTTCGAGAAAGCAAAGACAAGCCGATACACATAGGAATGCAAATCACCAAAATCAGTTGCAATGCTTTATTCAATTTCTCGCTTACTTCTTTCCAATTCTTTAATGTATACGCTCCCACAATCGTAGGAATCAAACTTGTCACCATACCAGTTGCCACAGAATTCACAATCATACTAATTTTTGTAGACCAAGTCGTAATCGCCGTCGTCGCAAACTCAATCGTTTCCGTATCTAACCCCAAATAAGAAAGCGTTCGTAAAATCATTACCATATCTAAAAAATTATTAATTGAAAACACAATCGTAATAATTATAAAAGGAACGGCATAGAAAAAAATCTTTTGACCAATCTCCTTATTCGTAATAGAATCTTTCTCTACTTCTTTTACAAGACCCAATTCTTTCTTACTTTTCTTCATTTTCAACACTAAATAAACAATAGCAACCAACCCTCCAATGGTTGCTCCAAATACAGCAATCCCAATCGCAAATTGCATGGGCAGTTTAAAAAGATATAAGAAAAGATACACCCCACCTAAAATGACGAGAATACGAAACACCTGTTCCAAAACTTGACTCACACTAGAAATCCCAATAATATTATGTCCTTGTAAATATCCCCTTGTAATACTTAAATAAGGAACAACCAAAAGAGCAAAAGAAGTCATTCGTATTACAAAAGTAACCTCTTCTATCGTCGTACCACCTGTTAAATCTCCTAAAATAAGAGTGGCAATGGGTCTTGCAAAAAACAAAAGAAGAAAAAAAATAGCAAAAGAAAGAATACTAACCATTTTAAGTCCTATTCCAAACGCTCTCTTTTTCGCATCCATCCTATGGAGTGTATTGTATTCCTTAATAATTTTACTCAAAGCAAGAGGAAGACCCGCTGTAGAAATATCCAAAAAAATCGCATAGATAGTATAACCATATGCATACAAAGCACTACCAGACTCTCCTACCATCGAATAAAAAGGAATCACGTAAAGCATTCCCATAATTTTTGTCACAACAATTGCAAGAGTTGCAATAATTGTTCCTTCCACAAACGAACTTTTCTTCATAAAACCACTCATTCTTTTGGGCTATAAATCACCATAGCAGTAAAACAATAAATTTGTTCCTCGCCTGAAACAGCAATAGCCACGTTGTATTTAATATCAATTATATCACTTGAAGTACTCCCTAGAAAAGCATTTATTGCTGCTTCCAAATCTTTTTCATGAGACTCATCAAAACATTTTACGCGCATAAACATCACCTCAAAAAAAGAGTAACACACTTATTTTGCAAAAAAGAACGAATTTTAGAAAAAAATAGTTACATTTCTTCTTCAAAAATAATATCGTCCTTGGAATCAAATGCAGGACAATCTACTAGCAAGGCATCAAACTTCCCTCGAAAAGCATATTTCGTATTTTTGGGTATAACTAACATTTCTCCCATTTGAAGAAAAATTTCTTTCTCCTCAAAAACAAAAGTAGCCTCTCCTGTTATCAAATAATACGTTCGATTCGAATTTACATTTTTCATAAAAGGATGTTTTCCATCTAAGTGAGTTCGAACAATCGAATAGCCAACACCCTCCTCTTTTGATAAATAATTATCTACAACATATCCTTTTTCTACTTCCACACTTTTTGTTTTATCAAATTTGATTTTTAATGGTTTTATCATTTCTAAATCTTTTCCTTTCTAAATTTTCTTCAAAAAAACAAATGATTTCTTTGTTAGAGCATATTAATTTTTCATAAAATCTACATAACTTCTATTATAACTTATTCTTAAAAAATAAATGTAACAAAAAAGTACCTCCAAAAGGCACTTTACTTTACAACAATGTTAACAATACGATTCGGTATAACAATCACTTTTACGATTTCTTTACCATCCGTATACTTTTTAACATTCTCTTCATTTAACGCTTTTTCTTTGACTTCCTCTTCTGTATTTGAAATAGAAATTGTAATTGTACCACGAACTTTTCCATTCACCTGTACAGCAATCTCTTTTTCTTCATCAATGGTTTTTGCTTCTTCATACTCTGGCCACATAGACTCACAAATTGGTGGAAAACCAAGACTTTCATTCAATTCTTCTGTAATATGTGGTGCAATAGGATTCAAAAGCATCAACAATACACGATACTCTTCTTTACTAATCATCGCACAATCTTCGTATTGATTCGCTAAAATCATCAAAGTAGAAACAGCCGTATTGTATGCCATATGAGTTAAATCATCGCTTATTTTTTTAATACTCTTATGAATCAAAGACTCATTTGCTTTTTGATATCCAGAACAATCTCCTATTTTATCCTTCAAGCGAATCACTTTATCCAAGAAACGTTTACAACCACGTAAACTATCGGTACTCCAAGGAGCATCATGTTCATAGTCTCCCATAAACATCTCATAAACACGTAACGTATCTGCCCCATATTCTTTTACGATGTCATCAGGATTAATAACATTTCCACGTGATTTACTCATTTTTTCATTGTTTGAACCCAACACCATACCATGGCTCACACGTGTCCAAATCATTTCGCTTTTAGGAACCAAACCGATAGAATGTAAAAATTGAACCCAGAATCTTGCATACAACAAATGCCTTGCGGTATGTTCCATTCCTCCATTGTACCAATCAACACGTCCCCAATAGTTCATAGCATCCATAGAAGCAAATTCCTGTTCATTGTGTGGATCCATAAACCTTAGAAAATACCAACTAGAACCAGCCCAATTTGGCATAGTATCTGTTTCACGTTTTGCAGGACCACCACAGCATGGACAAGTTGTATTGACCCAATCTGTAATTTTTGCCAAAGGACTTTCACCAGTTTCAGTAGGTTCGTACTCTGCAACATCGGGAAGCAATAGCGGCAAATCACTTTCCTTCAACGGAACCCAACCACACTTCGGACAATCCACCATTGGAATAGGTTCTCCCCAAAATCTTTGTCTTGAAAAAATCCAATCACGCATTTTATAATTATTTACTTCGCGAGCCACACCTTCATTCACTAATTTTTCAGTAATGGCTTTCTTTGCTTCTTCTACAGTCAATCCATCAAATTCCTCTGAATGAACAAGGGTACAACCCTTACCCAAATACTCTTGCTTTTCAAATGCTTTCGATGCTATATCTCCACCAGTAATCACTTCTACAATTGGTAAATCATGCACCTTAGCATAATCATAATCACGAGCATCATGAGCTGGGACTGCCATAACTGCCCCAGTTCCATAGTCTCCTAAAACAAAATCTCCTAAGAAAATGGGTACTGTTTCTTTAGTAATTGGATGAATAGCTTCTACACCCTTAACCAAGCAGCCACTTTTTCCTTTATTAAGTTCAGTACGATCCATATTCGATTTTTTCTTCGTCTCTTCGATATAAGCAAGAACTTCTTCTTTGTTCTCCACTCGAGGCATCAATTCTTGAATTAACTTCCCATCCGGAGCAAGCACAAAGAAAGTAATTCCATAAATCGTTTCAATACAAGTAGTAAAAATAGAAAACTTGCCTCCGCCGACAATATCGACATCCACTTCTACCCCTGTTGATTTTCCAATCCAATTGATTTGACCTAACTTCACCTTCTCTGCGAAATTCGTATCCTCTAATCCATCAAGTAAACTTTCAGCATAATTGCTCATACGAAGCATCCATTGTGACTTTTCTTTTTGTAAAACACTTGTCCCACATCGTTCACACACACCACCAGCAGCATCTTCATTCGATAAAACACTCATACATTTAGGACACCAATTCACAGGTATCGTATCCTTATAAGCCATTCCATGTTTATAAAACTCTAAGAATTGCCATTGTGTCCATTTATAATACTCTGGGTCTGTAGTAGAAAACTCACGACTCCAATCAAAGGAAAAACCAAGCGTTTGCATTTGTCCTTTAAATGTTTTAATATTTTCTGCTACAGCATCCTTAGGATGAATATGGTTCTTTATCGCATATTGTTCAGCAGGAGCTCCAAAAGCATCCCACCCCATAGGAAAAAGCACATTGTACCCTTGCATCCGCATCATTCTAGCCATTGCATCATTCGCAGTATAACTTCTTACATGTCCAACATGAAGTCCTGCTCCCGACGGATAAGGAAACTCCACCAAAATATAATAAGGATGTTTCCCTTCATTGTTCACTTCAAACGTTTTATGTTCTCTCCAATAATTTTGCCATTTTTCTTCTATACTTTTAAAATTCATTTTTATCCTCTCCTAACTTTCTAAGTAAATGTCTTCCATAGATTTCAAACAAAGCATAAATAAGTGCAAGTAAAAGTAAAAAACCTAAACCAAGCTGTAAAAATATTGCTATCTCCAGACTGGTCACAAACGTCCCTACACTTGCAATAATCAAACTATCCAAGAAAGAAATCATACAAATTTCCTTTTTATAATTGATTCTTTTCTTCTCCAAATGAAACTTTTTAATTACGTAATTCAACTCTCCAATTGTATCAAACTTTTTCTTTTTCACTTTCCGTAAATTAAAAACATAAATGGTCACAAACACAATGAGGAATAAAACCACAAAAAAATAAATCAAAAATGTTGGACTATTTAAATCCATAACAACCATCCTTTCTAAAATAAAAAAACGACACTTCCTAAGGACGAAAATGTCGTGGTACCACCTTAATTCCTAGTTTTCACTAGCTTAAAATCCAATAAAGGAGATTACCCATTCTGCTCCAAAAGCAAGTTCATAAACTTTATTCATTCATTTCCACCAACCATGAACTCTCTAAAAAATAAAAGATTTATTACTACTCTTTCTTCATTGCTTTTCTGTATTATAGTAGATTTTTACAAGTTTAGCAATTCTTTTTTATAAAAAACAAATTTTTTCTTCTTATTAACTCATATAAGCATTCATTTTATTTAAACTCTTTTTTTCATACCTCGAAACCATAACTTGAGTCAAATGAAGTTTTTTAGCCACTTCACTTTGGGTCATATCTTCAAAATACCTACTCTCAATAATTTTTCTCTCTACATCACTTAGCATCTCTAAACCTTCATAAATAGCAATTCGGTCATCAACAGAAATAGTCTCTTCATGAGGAATCGTTTCATAAATACTACGATCGTCTTCTGTTCCTTTATCCAAACTTCCAATGGTTATTGTAGAGGCAACGATTGCTTCTTCTATCGTTCTAACATCCACTCCAAGTTCCAAAGCAAGTTCTTCATTACTTGGAATATAGCCTCTTTTCTGTGCTAAAGAATAGCGATAGCTTTCAACAGAACGATGCAAACGTAAATAATCCTTACTCACTTTTATCTGTTTTTGTGTAGCAAACTTATACATTTCTCCAAAAATAGAAAAATAGGCATAAGTAGAAAATTTCGTTGTACCATTTTTTTTATAATTTTTATATGCTGTTAACACACCGAGTGCACCTGCTTGAAACAAATCTTCTCGGTCACACCCATAAAAACGCTCATTCATAATATCATAAATCAAACCAGCATTGGCTTGCACAATATCTTGATCAGTCATTTTCTATATTCTCCTTAGACTTGAATTAAATCTAAAGCGGACAGCTCACTCGCAGTTTGTTTAATTCGTAATTTTTTAATCTCTTTTTTACAAGCATCGGGGACTTCACATAAATAAATTTGGCCTTTGTTCGTTCGTATCGCACATTTCGTATTCACTAAAGCATCGTACCCAGCCTCATCAATTCCTGTAAGTTCATAAAGGTTATAAACCAAAAACTTAATTTTATGTTTAAGTATGACAGGAACCAAATAATTATTCAACTTATAAGAACCCTTTCTAGTCAAGTTACCTCGAAGTCTAGCAAACAAGATTCCCTTATTGTACTCTAAATCTACGTGAAACATTTTTATCACCCTTGCTACCTCAATATAGGGCAAAAAAAAAGATTTTTAAACACTTTCGACAAGAGTTGTCAAAACTTCTTAGAATAAAAACAAAAAAAGACTCATCATCTGAGCCTCTTTTCTACTTTTGATACAATTGTTTTGCTTTATCTTTGTTTTCTTTTGTATAACCACTTAATACATCTGGCATTTTATTAAGTAGTGATTCATACATTTCATCAAACATATTCAAATTTTTCTTACTTGCACTTACAGTTGCTAATTTTTTTGTTTTAGAATCCTTTAAAACAATCATCATACTTTTTTGACTTAAAGAACCATTATAACGATATTCATGAGGATAAATCCAAACAATATCTTTATAATCATAAAGCTCCAAACCAGCTGCATAACTAATCAAATAGTTTTTAGTAATATACAAACTTGCTTTCTTGTAATGGAAACAATCAGATGAATCAAGTTCATTCAAGATAGTATCCCATTTTTCTTCTACCTTTTTCATATTCTTCTTAGTTCTTGCTTTTACACAAACAAATGCAATAATTAAAAGCCCACCAATAACAAAGAAGATAACACTCACAGAAAGCGTACTAATAATATCATTATTTGGAGTTTCAAACGTATCCATATAAACTGTTCCCAAATAATCTTTAAAATTAGTTAAATTTAATACCTTTTCGCCTTTCATTTCATTATAGCTATCAATAGCAATTTTCTTTAAATCTGATGGTATAGATTTGACCATACCATAAATTCTCTTTGCCTCTGGCGCAACAGCATTTTCATCTTCTGAATAAGAATAATCATAAACAGGATTCAAATCCTCTCTATTCTTATCATTAAGATCTACAATATAAATATATTTTTCATCCCACACAAAGTAGGTTTTGTGATCCACTCCTGTATAATCATTGGTTGCAAAATAATCACTCATAATACTTACATCTACGTAAGCAAAATCTCCGGTCTTTGCATCCGCAAGCGCAACTGCATCTTTCGTATAATCTTTTTTAGAAAAGTAATAAACGGCATCTGTAACAAGTGTTGACAAGATAACAAAAAGTCCAGCAATTAATAAACCGATTCCTTTTCTTTTAATAATTTTTTCAAACTCTTCTCTCTTTCCCATATAAAACTCCTCTTTCCATAAAAAGTATACCAAAAACAAAAAAATATGACAATATTTTCATTTTATTTTTTTAAAATTGCTTAAATAAATTGGCAAAAACAAAATTCCTTACGTAGAAGGAACTTCTTTAAATAAATTTTGAATTAAATTTTTTGCTTCATTCACAGAATCTTCATTCGGAAGCATAACATAAGATTTTACTCTTTTATAAGAATACGTATATTCTTTTCCATCACTCCCAGTCAAAACATAGGACTGAATCTCCCAATTTGGATTTTCTTTAATCTGTTTTTTCACCAATTTGCCAATATTTTGGGTTCCAAAATTAGTAACAAACTTTCCCTCCAAAGTACCTAGCAAATCCGCATATTTAGTAATAATCGTTTTCGAAAGAATTTTATGCAAAATACCTTCCATCACCATTTGTTGATGTAAAACACGAGTTCGATCTCCCAAAGGTAAACTTTTTCTTTCTCGAACAAAAGCAAGAGCTTTTTTTCCATCCAAATGATTGATTCCCTTTTTAAAAGAATAATTTACCATTTTACCATCTTCTTCATAATAAGCGCGGAAAGGTTTATCAAGTTCTACATCAACACCACCCAACTCATCTACCAAAGAAACAAGAGAAGTAAAATTCACTTTTGCATAATAATTAATATCAATACCAAGTAAATCTTCCACAGTTTTCACAGACATATTCACTCCGTGCATACCTGCATGTGTTAGTTTATCTTTATAAGGCGAGTTGATTCCATGCAAAGACACATAATAATCTCTCGGAATACTTGTAAATAGAACCTTGTGTGTCACTGGATTCACAGAAACCACCATATTGACATCACTTCTTGACACACTTGTAATCTTTCCATAACTATCGATACCAGAAATAAAAATATTAAAAGGAGCATTCGTAATATCCACATGTTTAACCAAATCATCTTGAATTTCTATATCAATCGAAAACGTATACAAAACCTCTACATTTCCTTTAAAATCCGTAAATTCTTCCTCCAAAATGTTTTTCTCAGACTCCTCTACCAAAAGAGCTGCTACCTCACGACTAACAAGAAGCTGATACAAAGAACTCAAATCCTCTTCTTCTTTATAATTCACATTTATTTTTTTACTCAAATGTTTCTTGGCTTCTATAAGCCCTTCCTCATCTCCAAGAGTAGCAACACCAATCATTCCTTCTTTTAAATCCTTCATCTTCTCATAAGAACCATTCTTCAAAACAAGAACACTATAATTCTCTGTATTGTAATTTCCATTATTAGTAATTTTATGTAAAAAATCCATGGTTTTTATCACATAACCATCTAAAACAATCATCACAATCAAAAAAACTATAGAAAAAATCGTTCCAAAAAATCGTTTTTTCCAACCTCTCCCCAAAATAAAGTACATCATCAAAAAATCAATAAACAAAAAAAGAAGTACAAGAAGAATAAAATAAACAATTGGAACCATATCCAAAAAATAAATAAGTCCTAAAGAGAAACAACTAACCACAAACAAGAAAAAGACAAGCCCACGAAAAAAAGGCTTATGTCTCCTATGTTTCACTGGTTTCTTTTCCATTTGCATAACATTCACCTTACTTTATTTACTATCCTAATTATAAACAATACCTATAAGCTTTACAATAAATAGCTGTTGAATTGACAATCTTAGACATTGTTACAAAGAAGTTCCACTTGTAAACAAACTTAGAACTCTACCAAAAAGGGTAAGAAAACTAGCAGAAGAAACTTCTTCATTGACAACAACATTCACTTCCTTAATAATATTTCCCTCATTATCCATCACTTCCAAATAACCAACTTTTTCCCCTTTTTCCACTGGTGCTTTTATATCATCCACAACCAAATGGTAATCAAACGTTTCATTACTATCCGTAACCCGAGACAAAATAGTAACATCTTGTTCCAAATACACTTTCACATTCTTTTGACTTCCCTTTTCAACTTTGACCTCACCAAGTTCCTTTTCTTTCTCCAAAAGAACATCCAGTTTATACGTATTGAAGCCATAATTTAACATAGTAACAGTATCTTTACTCCGTAAATCACTTGTCTGTGCTTTCATAACAACGGACAACAAACGCATATCCCCTCGTTTTGCAGTCGTAGTAATACAATATCCAGCCTCATTCGTAAATCCCGTCTTCAAGCCATCCACACCCTCATAAAATCGAACCAAACGATTGGTATTAACAAGCCAAATACTAGACCCATCTGGTTTCTTCAAATAATCTTCATAAATACTTGTAAACTCCAATATTTTTTCATGTTTCAAAAGTTCAAGGGCCATAACAGACATATCTCTTGCCGTCGTATAATGATTCTCACTTTCAAGTCCATGAGGATTATCAAAATGAGTCCCTGTAAGACCCAAAGCCTTAGCTTTATTATTCATTGCCTCTACAAAAGAAGCAACACTTCCATGCACTTTCTCTGCCATAGCAACAACAGCATCATTTCCAGAAGCAATAGCAATTCCCTTCATAAGTTCTTTCACTTTATACTTTTCCCCAGTTTGTAAAAAAATTTGACTACCTCCCATACTAGATGCATTATCACTAATCACAACATCGTCTTCCATAGTCAACTTTCCATTATCAATTGCCTCCATAATAAGAAGCATACTCATAACCTTCGTCATAGATGCTGGAGCCAATTTTTGATTGGAATTTTTCTCATAAATCACTTTCCCTGTGGATACTTCTAACAAAATGGCACTCTCAGAATTTGGAGTCAAATCCTCAGCATAAACCATAGAAGTTCCTATAAAAAATGCACACAAGAACAGAATAAATTGTTTCAAAACACATCACCTCTAATTAAAACTATGAAACCCCTAGCAAAATATGACATAATCCTTGACAATCACTATAGTATTTTATTTTCAAATGGAAACACTATAAGATATAATAAAAAAAAGAAAGGAAAAACCATATGAAAAAAACAAAACGAATTTTAGGAATTCTACTCTTACTTATTATAATAGGAGCTACAACAACATACTTTTATTATTCCTCACATAAAATAGAAAACAAAGAGGTGAAAAATACAATGAAAGAAGAACATCCATCCAAAACATTAGAAGTAGCAAAAGAAACTCCTGACTACCAAGAAAAGTACAAAAACGCTTACCAAGAAATTACCTATCAAGAAGAAAAAGAGTTTATCAAACACATCAATACCTTATTAGACTTACAATACAATCCAGAGGAAATCAACAAAATCTATGCTTATCTAAAAGAAGAAAACATTTTAAAACTTCTAAACCTAAACAAAATAAATATAGATCCTTACTACCAAATCAAAAACTTTGAAGTAGACAAAATAAAAGAATACGAAGAATACCAAGAAAAATACAAAACTACACTAGAAGATGCCGTTTTAAAAGTAAACATCGGATTAAATCAAGATTTCTACACAAACATCAAAGATATAGAAAACAAAAACGAATACACAGTCTTAGTAAACAAATACCACTCTCTTGGAGACTACACTCCTACTGATTTAAAAAGTTTAAGTTATGATTCCAAATACCAATTAAGAGAAAAAGCAGCAGATGCTTTTGAAAAATTAATAAGTGCTGCAAAATTAGAAAACGTTTTTATAAGACCTTATAGTGCCTATCGTTCTTACACATATCAAACAGGTTTATACGACCGCTATGTCAAAAGAGATGGCAAATTAAAAGCCGATACCTATTCAGCAAGACCAGGTCACTCCGAACATCAAACGGGACTAGCCGTCGATGTTTGGACAGAAGGAAAACAAGAAATTACTAAAAAAGATGCCGAATGGTTAAAACAAAACGCTCACAAATATGGTTTTATTATTCGTTACACAGAAGAAAACCAAAACATTACAGGTTACATTGCAGAACCTTGGCATTTACGCTATTTAGGCATAGATATCGCAAGCGATGTAACAGAAAAAAAGATCACTTATGACGAATATTACGATTTATACATCAAGTAAGCAAATAGCAAATTATCACCGAAAAGAAACACAATCACTTCTAGGTGATTTTTTTATGAGTAGGATATGATATGGTTAATCTGCGAAAGCGAGGTGCATGAGTTATGAGAAGTAGAGTGAAATGGTTTAAAGACGAAAAAGGGTATGGCTTTATTCAATATACAGAAACAGAAGATATTTTTGTACACTATTCTTCCATTGTTCAAAATGGATACAAATCTTTAAAAAAAGATGAAGAAGTCGAATTTGATTTAGTAAAAACCGATAAAGGCTATCAAGCTGCCAATACGAAAAAAATAGAACACAAATAATTATTAAGTGTTCTATTTTTTATTCAAATTCTTAAACGTTTTACAAACGTTCTGGTAATAACTTATCCAAATACAAAAGAAGTTCCTCCGTTCTATACTTACCAGGATACTTCAGCCACTCCACTCCCATATTAAATACCGCTCCTAAATAAAAAGAGGCAACAATATCACTAGGAATCTTTTGTAATGTTTTCTTTTCACTCTCCAAACGTTTTTGAATATCTTCATAGAAAGCTTGAAAAATCATATCTGTCACCACACCATTTTTATTATGAATCAAAATACTAGAATAAAAACTTTCTCGCATTCCTACATGCTGAAAGAAAAGTCGCAACATTTCCAAATAATATTCTTTTGTATTGGTGATATTCCTATTTTTTTCTAATTCTTCTTTCAAAGAATTTTTAATATCTTTTATAAAAGCATCCAAAAAATCATATTTATCGCTATAATGAGAATAAAAAGTAGAACGATTGACAAGTGCTGCCTCACAAATGTCTGAAACTTTAATTTCTTCAAATGTTTTTTCATTCAATAAAGAAATCAAAGCCTCATAAAGGTACTTTTTCGTTCGTACAATTCGTAAATCTTTTTTTTCTTTTCGCATAAAATTCACCACCTTCATTATACGAGTAAAAAAACAATTGTCTACAAAAACAACAAAAATCTTTTAATCATCTTACATTTTCACAAATTTTGTCCATTATCCAACATTTGCTCATTTATGGTAGTGATTTTTTAATTTTCCCATCATAAAATACATAGCGAAATGGAGGAATTATGAAAAAATTTACAAATTGGATAACTGAACATTGTGTACTAGTTGTAACACTTGCTTTTCTTTTACTAATACCCACAATAATAGGTTATTACAAAACAAAAATCAATTATGACATCTTAGTCTATCTACCTAAGGATATCGAAACCATTCAAGGACAAAACATTTTAACAAATGAGTTTGGAATTGGGGCTTTCTCCTTTATCACAATAGAAAATAGCAGTACAAAAGATATCCTAACTTTAGAAAAGAAAATCCGTTCGATAGAAAAAGTGAACCTAGTCGTTAGCATTGCTGATATTACAGATACAATGTTTCCAAAAGAAATGCTACCAAATACTATTTTAGAAAAAGTCTACAAAGAAGATAAAACAATACTACTAGTCACCTTTGATGGTTCCACATCAGAAGAAACTACCATCAAAGCTGTAGATACACTACGCGAATTAGTAGAAGATGCCAATCGTATCAGTGGAATGACTGCCATGGTATTAGACACCATGGAACTGAGTGAAAAAGAAATCATCGCCTATATAGGAATTGCCGTTCTTCTCTGTATCGTTGTTCTATTATTTGCAACAGATTCCTATTTAGTCCCTATCTTCTTACTCGGAAATATTGGAATTGCTATACTCTACAACTTAGGTTCCAACTTATGCTTAGGAGAAATTTCATACATCACCAAAGCTATCACAGCAGTGTTACAACTTGGAGTTACCATGGACTTTTCTATATTCTTATACCATAAATACGAAATAGAAAAAAAGCAAGAACCAAATTCCAAAATCGCCATGCAAAAAGCCATTCATGCCACTTTTGTTTCTGTTGTAGGTTCTTCTCTTACTACCATTGCTGGTTTCCTAGCCCTATGCAGTATGGACTTAACTTTAGGACGTGACATTGGTATAGTGATGGCAAAAGGAGTTGTTTGTGGTCTTCTCTGTGTTCTTACTCTCTTCCCATGCCTTCTCCTAGTTTTTGAAAAAGGAATAGAAAAAACCAAACACAAATCTTTCTTTCCTAAATTTAAAGGAATCCAAAACTTTGCTAGAAACCATTACAAAATCACAATCCTTATCTTCCTACTACTACTTTTTCCAGCCATTTACGGAAATAATCATTATAAAATCTATTACAAATTAGACGAATCCTTACCACAAGATTTACCCAGTACGATTGCAAACAAAAACCTAGCGGAAGATTTCCACATTGTATCACCAGAACTTATACTTCTAGATAAAGACCTAAAACAACAAGAAAGACACGAATTAACAGAAAAGTTAAAAAACATTGATGGCATTGACCTTGTCTTATCTCCTGCCGAAATATTAAATTTTGGAATAACACCTACAATATTCCCAGAAGAAATAAACAAATTACTAGAAAATGACCAATACCAACTGGTTTTACTAAACTCTACTTACGAAATTGCAAGTGACGAACTAAACCAACAAATCAGCGAAATAACAGATTTAGTAAAATCCTACGACGAAAAAGCAATCATCGCAGGTGAAGGACCTCTTATGAAAGACTTAGTAACTATCGCCGACCATGACTTCAAAATGGTCAACTTCGCATCCATTGGAGTGATCTTCCTACTTATGCTCATCGTCCTAAAATCATGCAGTTTGCCTTTCTTACTTATTTGTACCATTGAATTTGCAATATTTGGAAACATGGCAATTGCTTACTACACAAACACAAACTTACCATTTATAGCATCCATCGTGGTCGGAACCATCCAACTTGGAGCCACAATCGACTATGCGATATTAATGTCAACCAAATACTTAGAAGAAAGAACAAAAGTAGTAGACAAACAAAAAGCCATGAAAACTACATTAGAAGCAACAGTTCCAGCTATTATTACTTCTGCGTTATGCTTCTTTGGAGCAACCTTTGGTGTAGCCTTATATTCCAAAATAGATATGATTGGTTCCATCTGTAACTTACTCTCACGTGGTTCCATCATTAGTATGGCTGTGGTCATTCTTTTACTCCCTGCTCTACTTCTAACATTTGATAAACTCATCTTAAAAACTACCAAAATAAAGAAAGAAGGAATTTAATATGAAAAAAAGAAAAATTATCTATCCTATTTTACTAAGTGCCCTATTTGCATTTCCTTTTCAAGTAAAGGCATTAACAAAACAAGAAACCATTTATACCAACTTAGATAAATATGGAAACGTAAAACAAATTTCTGTAACCAATCACTTATCCCATACAAGCAAAGAAGAAATAGAAGATTACACAAAATTAAATAATATCTTAAATATAAATGGAAAGGAAACCTATACACTAAACGAAAACCGTTTGACTTGGAAAAGTGAAGGACAAGACATTTACTACCGAGGAGAAACAAAAAAAGAATTGCCCATAACAACTACAATAGAATACTACTTAAATGGTGAAAAAATAAACCCCGAAGAAATCCTTAGAAAAAGCGGAAAAATAACAATCAAAATACAATTTCAAAAAAAACAAAAAACCCCTTTTGTCATCACGTTAGGAATGATTTTGAATAACGAAGAAAACAAAAATATTTCCATTACAAATGGAAAAATAATTGATAGTGGAACGCATTCAACCATGATTGCTCTTGCATCTCCTGGATTAGACAAAAATTTAGAACTACAAGAATTAAAAAGTTTAAATGAAATTACAATTTCCTATGAAACAACCAACTTTTCTACAAAAGAAATGTATATGGTGGCTACGCCAAAATTCCTAGAAGATGTAGACCTAAAAATATTTGATAAATTAAAGGCATTAGGAAACAATTTGAACAAATTAGAAGAAAGTGCCCATATTCTAGAAAAAGGAACCAAAGAATTAGAAACAGGTAGTCTATCTTTAGTAAAGGGAAGCAATGAAATAACTAAAAATTTAAAAACAGCTGTAGAAGCAATAAAAAAACTAGAAACTGGTTCCAAAACAATAGAACAAGAAATTGAAAAAACTAGAATACTATTAAACCAGGCAGCAGATAGCTTGAAAGATAGTAGTATCACAAATTCTATTGCCAGTTTATCTACATTAAAAACAAAAAACGAGACAGCCAAAAAATCACTCATTCAAAAATTAACTACAACAACAAATATGGACTACCAAACATTAATGACCTACTACCAAACAAATCTTGCACATTACCAAGGTAATGATACCAACGCACTAACATTAAAATCCAATTGCGAACTCGTTCTTTTACTAGATGCTAACACAAAAGCCTATGATACATTATTAAACAAATTAACCCCTTTGTTAAAACAAATAGAAGAATTATCTAATTATCTTTCTAAAATCAATGAATTAAAGAAAGGCGTTACAGAATTAACAAATGGACTTTCTCAAGTAGAATCAGGTATGAACAAGTTATATGATGGAAGCAAAACCTTAACAAATGGAATAGAAAGATTACATAAGGGAACAAATACTCTTGCAACAGGAATGAATTCCTTTAATAAAAAAGGAATCAATACTTTATCTCAATATGGAAAAAATTTAACTCGTATAGGAAGAAATGCCAATGAAAGCATCAACTTAAGTAAAGATTACAAAGGTTTTGCTACAAATAATGCAAACAATACGACTTTTGTTTATAAAATAGAGAAAAACTAAATTTCTCTTTTTTTATTGAAAAAAGAGACCTAAGCCTCTATTTTTTCAAAACGATAGTCTTGAGTAACATCAGGATATTTTTCTTTATCTACTTTGGACAAAAACATTTCCAAAGAACGAACCCAATGTTCACCATCATGTTCATAAACAACCATTTCTTCTAACGTTTCGCTATCTTTTGCTACGGTTAAAATAGTAACATCCATACCTTTAAAATGACGATACATTTCTCCTGCAATTGGTCTATTCATGTTTTTTACGTTCCTTTTTCTCTTTTTTCTTCTCTTCTTTTTCTTCCACTTTTTTCTTTGGTTTTGGCATGGCTTCCTTACGAGATAAATTTAAGCGGCCCCGATTATCATAACCTAAAGACTTCACTACAATCTTATCTCCCACATGAAACAATTGACTTGGTTTTTCTACTCGTTCATGAGCAAGTTGAGAAACATGGACAAGTCCCTCACAACCATTCCATAATTCTACAAAACAGCCAAAATCTTCTACTTTTACAATGGTTCCAGTATAGATTTCTCCATCCTCAACAACACGAACGCAATCCAATATCATTTCCTTTGTTTTAGCAATAATATCGAAATCCGTATGATAGATAATGACACGTCCATCTTCTTCCAAATCCACTTTAACAGCATCTTTATCATTCACGCTTGTTACATGACTTGATTCTAAAATAATTTTTGTAATCATTTCTCCCCCACGGCCAATAACATCTTTAATCTTCTCAGGATCAATTTTAAACGTTTCAATTTTTGGCGCATAAGGACTAAGTTCTTTACGTGGTTCCTTAATACAATCCACCATCACATCCAATATTTCCAAACGAGCTTTTTTTGCTTGAGCAAGAGCCTCTTTCAAAATATCTTTTGTAACTCCCTTAATTTTAATATCCATTTGTAATGCACAAATTCCATCACGAGTTCCAGCCACTTTAAAATCCATATCTCCCATGTGGTCTTCTAAACCTGCAATATCAGTCAAAATGGTATATTTTTTTCCATTGGTAATTAATCCCATAGCAATACCAGCAACTGGTTTTTTAATAGGAACTCCTGCTGCCATTAAAGAAAGACATCCACTACAAATTGTTGCTTGAGAACTTGAGCCATTGCTCTCTAGTATTTCACTTACCACTCGAATCGTATAAGGAAACTCTTCTTCACTAGGAAGGACTTGAGCAAGTGCTCTTTCTCCTAAAGCTCCATGACCGATTTCTCTTCTTCCAGGAGAACCATATCTACCAGTTTCTCCAACAGAAAATTGAGGAAAATTATAATGAAGCATAAAACGTTTTGTATCCTCAATGCCAAGGCCATCCAAAATTTGATGTTCACCAATAGCACCCAACGTAGTTGTTGCAAGACTCTGTGTTTCTCCTCTTGTAAAAAGAGCACTACCATGAGTTCTAGGAACCAAATCCACTTGGGCATCCAAATGTCTGATTTCATCCATTTTTCTTCCATCCGGACGAATTTTTTTCTCTGTAATTAAACGACGAACTTCCTCTCCCTCTATCGCATCTACAACTTTTTTTACATCCTTTAAAAGTTGTTCAATATTTTCATTTCCAGCATAAACCTCTGCAAAATTTTCCAAAGTAGAAGTTTTTATCTCTTCTATTTTTTCATAACTTTCTAACTTATCTTTAATTTGTATCGCACAAAGCATATCCTTTGTGGCATAACTACGAACAGCACTTTCGAGTTCCTCATCAATTTTTTGAACCACCAATTCTTTTTTAGCATTACCAATCTCTTCGATAATTTTTGCTTGAAAATCACACAAAATTTTAATATGTTCATGCCCAAATAGTAAAGCCTCCAACATATCCTTTTCACTTAACTCTTGCGCTCCTGCTTCCACCATACAAATAGCATCTTTTGTTCCAGCAACTGTTAAATTAAGACTACTATTTTCTAATTCTTCACACGTAGGATTAATAACAAATTGCTTTCCGATTTTACCAACGACAACGCCAGCAACAGGTCCATCAAAAGGAATATCACTAATTCCTAAACACAAACTAGAACCAAACAAAGCAGCCATAATCGGTGAATTATCTTGGTCTACTGACAATACTGTATTAATCACTTGAATTTCATTTCGTAAATTCTCATCAAACATAGGTCGAATTGGACGATCAATAATACGTGCAGCGAGTGTTGCCTCATCCGTAGGTCTTCCCTCACGCTTAATAAATCCTCCAGGTATCTTTCCAACAGAATACAATTTTTCTTGATACAAAACCGTTAGTGGAAAAAAATCAGCAGTAATTGTATTTTTTCCCATCACACAAACAGACAAAATAACCGTATCTCCATAACGAACCAAAACAGATCCATTCGCTTGTTTTGCTAACTCTCCTGTTTCAACAACTAACTTTCTTCCTAAAAAATCCAATTCGTATATCTTTTTCATAATTCCTCCAACAATAAAAAAAGACACTTCAAAACCAAAGTGCCTTATTTTCTTATATTTAATTTTTCGATTAAGTTTCTATATGCAACTACATCGTTTTCTTTTAAATAATCTAATAATTTTCTTCTCTTACCAACCATCATTAATAGTCCTCTTTTAGAATGAAAATCATGAATATGAACTTTCAAATGTTCTGTCAAACTATTAATTTTTTTTGTTAAAATAGCAACTTGAACTTCTGTAGAACCACAATCTTTTTCATTGTGACCAAACTCTTTAATAATAGCTGCCTTTTCTTCTTTAGTAATTGACATGTTTTTCCTCCTTTTTTAATAATCGGTTTAAACTGAGTTAAAAAATAGAGGTACTTTTTAACCAAGAATAAACTTCCTTATTCATTATATTATGGAATATGTAAAAAATCAACCAAATTCTTAAGATAACAGAAAAACGAGCCCTGAATGAAAGGCATACCCTACAACACAAAGGATTTTAAAAATTATAGCTTAAAATAAAAAAATCAGATGCTTTAAACATTCTGATTTATAATTGAAAATAAGATTGATATACATTTTCTTTCTGTTCATAAATAGCAACAATCCTATTCTCATATTGCATAAACAAAAAAGAATCATTTTTATCTAACTGTAAAGGAGCACCATTACTCACTTTTCTATATTCTTCCTCACTCAATTCATATTTAGGATAAGAAAACAAATCTTCCACTGTTAATAACTTGTAATCGCCCGCTTCTACATCCTGTAAAGTAAATGCATTATCAATTGTAAAATTTCCTTGCCTAGTTCTTGTCAAACTAGACATTGTCCCAAGAACACCCAATTGTTCTACAATATCTCGAATCAAGCTTCGAATATAAGTTCCTTTAGAAACAACAACTCGAAACTTAATTTCTCCAGTACGATTCTCCAAAAGTTCGATATCTTTGATTGTAATCTCACGTTTAGGTAGTAGTATCTCTTCTCCATTTCGTGCATATTCATACAACCTTTTCCCATGAACTTTTATAGCTGCATACTTAGGAACTTCTTGTACACTTGTTCCTAAAAAAGAATGCAAAGTGTGAATAAGTAGCTCGTTATCCACATCTCTAATCGTATTTTGTTCCAAAATTGTTCCTGTACTATCTAAAGTATCTGTTCGAATACCTAGGCTAATGGTTGCTACATACTCCTTATCATAAGAAGTAATTTTATCAACAAGCTTCGTATATTTTCCCATACAAACTACTAAAACTCCAGTAGCAATAGGATCAAGTGTTCCCGTATGCCCCATCTTTTTCATATGAAACGTTTGATTTAAAACATTAACAACATCTCGAGAAGTAAATCCCCGCTCCTTGTTAATAACTAAAACACCATTCATTTATTTTTCTTCTTTAATTTCCTTCAAAATCTTTTCAATCTTTTCTCCATAAGCAATAGATTCATCATAAACAAATTTCAATTTAGGAGTAGTACGTAAATCCATCTTTTCTGCAACATGCATACGGATAAAAGAAGAAGCTTCTTCCATTTCATACTCTAATCTCTTATGATCAAGCTCACTCATACTCGTAAAATAGACTTTAGCAAAAGACAAATCGGGAGCAACTTCTGCCCCTGTAATCGATATGGTCTTCATTAAATCATCTCTTGCTTCCTCCAGTAAAATTTCACTAATCACTCGAGTAAGCTCAGAGGCAATTCGTTTCGTTTTAATACTCACTTAACGCTTCACCTCAACCATCTCATACGCTTCAATAGTATCTCCCTCACGAATATCAATATAATTTTCTAAGGTAATACCACATTCAAAACCTTTTTTCACTTCTTTTACAGTATCCTTTTCTCTTTGAACACTAGCAATTTTTCCCTCATAAATAACGATACCATCTCGAATAAGTCTTGCAAGAGCACCATTTTTAATAACACCATCAACGACATAAGAACCTGCAATATTTCCCACTTTAGAAAATTTAAATATCTTACGAATCGTTGCAGTTCCAAGAGCGCTCTCTTCAAATTCAGGGTCTAACATTCCCTTCATAGCAAGTTCCATCTCTTCAACAACTTTATAAATAATAGTATAAAGACGAATATCAACATTGTATTCTTTTGCTACTTCTTTTGTAATACTAGAAGGACTAACATTAAATCCAATAATAATCGCATTACTAGCATTGGCTAAAACAACATCACTTTCTGTAATCGTACCAATTCCACTACGAATAACAACGACTTTTACTCCCTCAACATCTATTTTTTCTAAAGCATTGCGAACAGCTTCTTCGCTACCTCTGACATCTGCTTTTAAAACAACATTAATCTCTTTTTGTCCTGCACTAATCTTACTAAACAAATCATCCAAAGACATAGTTGTTTGTACATTTTTTGCATCTCTTTGCGCAGACTCTCTTCGACTCGCAATTGTCTTTGCTTCACTTTCCGTTTCAAAAGCCATAAATCGGTCCCCAGCACTTGGATTTCCAGACAAACCTGTAATTTCTACTGGAGTAGATGGCCCGGCGCTAACAATTGATTCTCCTAAATCATTTTTCATCGTCCGAATTTTACCAAAACAAGTACCAACCACCACAGGATCTCCTAAACGTAAGGTACCATTTTGAATAAGAAGAGAAGCAACTCCACCAACATTCTTATCTACTCTACTCTCTATCACAGAACCAACTGCATAACGATTAGGATTCGCTTTAAAATCACTCACTTCGCTGATTGTTTGAATCGTTTCTAGAAGTAAATCAATTCCATCACCAGTCACAGCTGAAATATCAACAAAAGGATATTCTCCACTCCATTCTTCTGGAGTAATACCTGCTTCACTCATTTCTTGACGAATACGTTCTTTATTTGCTTCTGGTTTATCAATCTTATTCACAGCAACAATAATAGGGACATTCGCAGCCTTAGCATGATCAATAGCTTCTTTGGTTTGAGGCATCACCCCATCATCTGCAGCAACAAGAATAATAACGATATCTGTAACACTTGCTCCCCGTGCTCTCATTTCTGTAAAAGCTGCATGTCCAGGAGTATCAATGAATGTAATCTTACTTCCTTTATGCTCCACTTGATAAGCACCGATATGTTGGGTAATTCCCCCAAACTCACTCAACACGACTTTAGAATTTCGAATATAATCAAGTAAACTTGTTTTTCCATGATCAACGTGTCCCATAATAGTTACAACAGGAGGACGACCTACCAAATCTGCTTCATTATCAGAAATCTCATACTCTTCAAAATTAGCAACATTTTGTGTTTCTTCCTTTTTAAGAGTCTTATTATAATCAACAGCAAGTAAAGATGCATTTTCAAAATCAATTGCCTGATTCAAATTCATCATCAAACCAAGGCCCATCAACTTTTTAATAAGCTCATTTGGACTAACTTCCATCGCCTCAGCAAGCTCTTTTACACTCATGTTTTCTTTATAAAGAACGACATTTTCATCCACCGTATTTGTCATCAACTTTTCTTTATGCTTGTACATTTCTTTACGTTTATTCATGTACTCTTCTTTACTACTTGCAATTTGACTCTTCTTCTTTAATTTTTGTTTCTTCTCTGTATCATTTATCGCAGCGATATGGCTACTTGCCATAATGTCTTCAACCACTTCATCGATATCATCATTATCCTCTAAAGTTGCTTCTGTATCTGTACTAAGCAAACTAATGGCATTATCTAATATAATGACATCGTCATCAGAAAGCTCATCAGACGCATTTTTCACTTCAATCCCTAGTTCACTCGCTTTTTTTAACACTTCTGCAACGGATAAATCTACACTACTTGCATATTCTCCTACATTCATTATGCTTCACCATCCTCTTCTATAGTTCTTAACATTTCATCATACAACTCTTCAGGAATACTTACTTCTAACGTTCTATCCAATAGTTTATTCTTTCGAGCTTTATTTATAACTTCACACTCTTTTTTTAGATAGGCGCCTTTGCCGTTTTGTTTTCCAGTTGTATCAATGGTAATCGTTCCCTCTGGTGTTCGAACAATACGTAATAATTCTCTTTTTTCAAAACGCTCTCTTGTTACAACACACATTCGTAAAGGTATCTTTTTTTGTTTCAAAAAGATCACTCCTTTCTTTATTTACTCTGTCTTATTTCCTTCTTCATTAATCTGAGATAAAGTTTTCACTTCAATTTTGTACTTCGTAAGACGACTAGCAAGTTTCACATTGCTTCCTTTTTTTCCAATCGCTAAACTTAAATTTTCATCATTCACAATAGCAAGAGCTTCTTTTTTCATCGGATCTAAAATATTGACAATCACGTCTTTGGCTGGACTTAAAGCATTTTTTATAAACTCTGCTGGATCTTCACTATACAAAACCAAATCAACTCGTTCTCCATTAAGTTCTTTTAAAATACTTCCAATTCGACTTCCTCTCTCTCCGATACAAGCACCGATAGGATCAATCTTCTCATTCGTTGAATAAACAGCTACTTTACTACGAATCCCTGGTTCACGAACACAAGCATAGAGTAAAATACTTCCATCCACAAGTTCTGGAATCTCTGTTTCAAACAAACGTCTTACAAAACCATAATGTTTACGACTACAAAGAATAAGTGGTCCTTTTGTTGTAGCTTCCACTTTAGAAAGATACACTTTAATACTAGAACCCATCGTAACAACTTCATCAGGAATCATCTCAGTTTTTGGTAAAATACCTCTTGTTCTACCCAAATCCACATAATAATTCTTAGCATCTTCCATAGCAAGCATACCAACCATCATTTCGCCTTCCTTGTCTTGGAATTCTGAAATAATACTATTTCTTTCCGCTTCACGAATTTTTTGATTAATCACTTGTTTGGCTGTTGAGGTTGCAACTCGACCAAAATCTTTTGGAGTTACTTCACGTTCAATCGTCTCTCCAACAGTGATACCTGGAACCAATTCTTGAGCATCCTCAAGTAAAATTTGGGCATCTTCATTAATCTCTGGTGGAATGCGAGTAATATTTCCTTCATCATCCACTTCTTCCGTTCCATCGTCATAATCCTCTACAACAACCAAATAAGAAATAACTTTAATTTCACCAGTCTCTGGATTAATGTCTACTCGAACATTGGTCTTCGAATCAAAATTCTTTTTATATGCCGTTGTCAAAGCAAGTTCCATCGCCTCTATAACAAGGTCACGACTGATATTTTTTTCTTCTACAATATAATCCAATGCTTTTAAAAATGCCTTTGCATCCATCATTCATTCCCTCTTTCTTTACTTAAAACATCCAATATATATTCCTCTTCAATCAAATCCAACTCATCAAGAATAGGATTAATAAGATTAGTAGCCATAACAATGGTATCTAAATCAATTCCATTCACTTTATCGAGCACAATTCTTAAAAAGTGATACGAACCTTCCTTCACAAAAGTAATACTATCAATATTAATATCTTTTTCTGTTAATACCCCTTCTATATTCTTTCGTATCGTTTCTAAAACACGTTCCATAAATCACCTCTAAATCAATAATAAAAGTGGGAGTTCTGCCCACTTAAATCTGTTAAAAGTATTGTAACATAAGAATTTTGAAAATAAAAGGAAAAATTCTCTCAAAAAAAGGAAATCATCAATTCCTCTTGTATATATAAAATAGAAGGTGATAATTTGAAAACGAAAGAAAAATTTTATACTTGTCGAAATGATAGAGCATTTAAAGAAATCTTCTTAAAAAAGCAAAATAGAGATTTGTTAAAAAAACTATTAGAAGAAGCATTAGAAACAAAGATTCATTCCATAACAGAAGAAAATATTGAAAAAAACACTGGAAATTTACATGTCCGAAGAAAATACTTAGATATTTTACTATCTACTAGCAAAGGTTTGATTGGAATTGAACTAAATGCAGAAATGAAAGAATACTTACGAGTTAGAAATATGGCTTTCGAATGCGATAATTATGCTCATTACACCTTAGTAGGAGAAAAATACAATGAAGAAATACAAGTCATACAAATCAACTTCACCTATGGACTTGACCAATACAAGAAAACAAAAAATTTAGATTTAGACATTTTAGAAGTGTATGAGCCCATAAATAAAAACGGTCAAAAATATGTAACAAACTTTGCCATCTATGAATTTAACATGGACAAAATCATGAAGTTTTGGTATTCTAAAGACAAACAAAAAATTGAAAAATACAAATATTTTATTATGATGGATTTAAAAGAAAAAGACTTACAAATGCTATCCAAAACAGATAGGTTGGTGAATAAATATATGAGTAATTTAGAAGAGTTAAATGAAGATCCAGAATTCCGTTCATTCATGACTGTGGAAGAGGACCAAAGAAAAATATACAATACAGAGATGGACCTAGCAAGAAAAGAAGGCAGAGAACTAGGAATAGCAGAAGGCATAAAAGAAGGAATAAAAGAAGGAAAAATAAAGGGAAAGTTAGAAGGAAAACTAGAAGGAAAACTAGAAGGAAAATTAGAGGGAAAGTTAGAAGGTAAATTAGAAGCTTCTATAGAATTTGCTAAGAAAATGTTAGCCAAAAACGAACCATTAGAAAAAATCCAAGAATTTACAGAATTAACAAAAAAAGAAATAGAAGATTTAAAAAAAGAAATAAAATAGTGAAAAGAAGACAAAATCTTCTTTTTCTTTTCTAAAAAAATGCAAAAAAAAAGTAGGGAGCTACCCTACTTTAAATTCGAATTTTTAACATATGTTTTTAACTTTTAATTTAAATTTGCATTCAAACTATCTGTTATAGTTAGATTAGTTACATCTTCTGTAACTGCAGGGGTGATATTATCTGTGTTTTCTAAGGAAGACCCTGAGTCAACCGACGATGCATCACTAGGAGTGGTAGAAACGTCTTCTACCGCTTCCAGTATTTTCTCCTCCTCTACACTAGATTGATTATCTATAGGAAGAGAAGAATCATCATCTGAAGCTAATATGTTATCATCTACTTTTTCTTTTAAAGTATCATCCACATCTACTTCGGAAACATTATTTTTATCTTCTTTAAGAGTGTCACCAGAATTTAAAGTTGCATCTTCAAAATCTGTTTTAAAACTATTTTCTAAAGAAGTATCTAAAATTTGATTTTGTCCCTTTTCAATTTCTTTTACTTCAAGAATTTCTTCTTGTTTGACTACATCACTTACCATGATCTCTTCTGCATTGAAACTCGCAGTACTTGTTCCATTAAAATTATATAGAACACGTTTTAGCTCTCCTTGCGTTGCATAACTTACTATGTAATTATCCAATACATTCACTGCTGTATGAATTGGATGTCCAAAACTTGCAGCTCCTATAGCATTGTCTATTGCTTGAACCACTTGTAACAATTTGGAATCACTCTTATCTATCAACTGTAATCGACTGCTATTATAGAAATCTAATTTTTTAGCAGTAACATAATATGTACCTGATCCATTGCTAAAGCTAGACAATAACACAAAGTTATTAGCGCCATCTCGAAGAACCAAACGCTTTACACCAGCAGTTCCACTTAAGAAGTAATCAACTTCTTCTTTTCTTAGTGTAGCTGCATCATACAAGCTATCAATAATATCAGAATTTATAAAACTATAGGTTTTTTGTAATTCTGAAACAAAAGTAGCAAGAGAACTTCCAGCAGTTATTTTTACATTTTGCTGTGGTACCTCATAAGTCAATACTCCGTCTTTAACAGTTGCATTTGCAATATGATATCTATCATACAATGCTTCATGCAATGGTAATCCTAAATTCGTATCAATGGCTTGAACAATTTTTAAAGCATCATCATTATCTGTAACACGAATAGTTAAAACTCTTCTCGTACCATCTACATAATTCCCATCACCAGCACGTTTGACTTCTCTAGCTGTCACATACGTATTTTGTGATTTCTCATCTGAATGGATAAAGAACAATGTAAAATCGTTATTGTTATTACCATCATCAGAATAATAATCCCATAGGATATAAGCATCCCCTGTATGTTTTGCAATGAAATCTCCTACCTCAGCTCCATAAGTTCTTAAATATAGAATAGAATCGGATGACATAATATTTTTATAATATTTTTCTAAGCCATCACCAAGAATATCTTTCATATTTGGAGCATCAAACGGAATAATAATTTGATTAGTTGCTACTTTATAAACAACTTTTGTAATTCCATTACTTTCTGTTGTCGTAATAAATGCATCATTTGTAAGATCACTATGAACAATATGACCATAAGAGCCAACGCCCAAAGCATTATCTAATGCTTGAACAGCTTCTAATAATCTTCCTTGATTTTCATCCTCTAAAATAAATTTACGAGTAGTATCATTATCAGAAAGATAATTAAACAATTTCTTAGCAGTTACATAAACAGAATCAGATCCGTTACTAAAACTAGAGAATAAAATGTAATTACCATCATCACCTTGAACCACCAAACGCTTTGTTCCAAAAACATTACTTAAGAAATGATTCATTTCTTCTTTTCTTTCTGTAGCAACAGAACGCAAGCTATCAATAACATCTTGTGTAACAATTTTTGGCAACTCACTCACTAATGTATCCAATGTTACATTATCAAATGGAAGACTCACTTTTCGATCTGGTATTTTGTATTTTACTTTTTTATCATTTACTGTCACATCGACATAGAAATGATTTTCTTCTACACTAGTATGTAGAGGAACTTTAAAGTAAGTATCCAATGCTTGAATAACTTTTAAAGTCTCTTCTTCTTCAATACTTAAAGTATATCGATTAGCATCCACATCATAACTTGGTTGATAATCAAATGCTTTTACTTGAACAAAAGCTTTTTTATCATCTATATCACCTGTAATATGGAATAAGAAATAATTTTTATCACCAGTAGGATAATACCAAGCAATATAATCATCATGATCCGTTTGATTTAAAACGGAATTACTCATTTCTGTTACTTTTGTTCTTATCCATTCAATTGCTTCACTTGATAGAATATCGTTATAGTATTTAGTTAATCCATCAGCCAAATCGGCTTTTACATCTGGAGATGCAAACGGAATTTCAATAATTTTATACAGCAATCCATTTGCCATTGTTAATATGTTAGGATCAATATCTAATCTTCCATCTTCTTTGTTGAAAGTTAGACCTTCTACTTTTATATTATTTAGTACAATATCCGCAATCCCATTTTTATTTGGAGCGAAATAATTAATATAATCCATTAATAACTGGTATTCATCTGTACCAGGTTTCACTTTCCCATTCAAATAGGTATACTTTTCTAAATAATAAGCAAATGCTTGATTCATTTCTTTAGCATTACTTGTTGAAAAATACATACGATTTTCTTTTGCGGCCAAACCATCTTCGGCATCCACTCTAGCATAACCGATTAAATTTTCTAACACATCATATCTAATAACATGTTCTTCTTTTGTTTTACCGCTTAAACCTTTCAAATTAGCATTATTTGTATTAATTACAGCTGAATCAAATAAGTCATTCCCATTCTTATATGCTTTAGTAACGTACGCAGAAAGCGCATCCCCATAAGTCTTTGAAACAATTTCTTTCAACCAAACTTCTTTAAATAGAAGATAAAGCTGTTCTTTTTCACTCAAAGTGGTTAAATCGATACTTCCAAAAGTAGCATCATAATCAAAATTCTTAAGATACTGTTGTAAATAATTTGGTAAAGTACCCAACTTTAATTGTTCAAAGAATCCTTCTGGTAAAGTATCAGGTAATTCAATATAAGTAGGAGACCATTTTAATTTTGACTCCAATGGATAATCTTTATAATACTCATCTAATGTTCTTACAAAGCTTCCATCCTTATAAGTTTCAATAACTTTTGTTATTTCTCCTTTTACTATTGTTTCTTTGATAGTTACACTAACTTTAATATTTTTAGTATCTTTAGAAAGTGCACTTACACTACAATGCATAATTACTTCATTTTGGTCTTTTCCAGCAGAAGTATAAGTTATGGTATTTTTAGATTTATCTAATGTTCCTTCAGTTTTTGCGGAAAGAATCTCACAAGCACCCGAAGGCTCGATTTGCATTTCATAAGTATCCGTTACAGAACCAGTAAGAGCATCGTTTTGATCAAAAGTAAATTTGAAAAAAGCGTCTTTATAAGTAGATTGATTCGCCTCCAAAGAGGGCTTCTCATCGTTTGCTCCATTACCAAGTAACGTAAGATGGACATCACCTTTATAAAGAGGATGCACCGTTGCACTATAAGCAAGAGTGCCTTCATCAATATATTTAGAATGTGTCGTTGGATAAACGTTTAAGTAAGTCGTACTTAGAAATGCTAAGGTAGCAATTGCTACAACATTCTTTTTCTTGCGAGATTCACTTCCTTTGAATCTCAATATATCACCTCCTTTACTAGTGTATTTTATTCAAAACTATCCTAATTTTTTTGGATAGCAGAATAACCTAAGTTAACAATTTGGTAACTTTGTGATTGATAATTAAAATCTTCAAAATCAGCATCGTCACCTTTAAATTTTACAGTTACTTGATAATCAGTAATCGTTCCTTTTCCTACTTGAATATCCTCTGTTTCTTTCTGATCCGTCAATAAAGAAATAACGTTTTGACTATTAAGTACACATCCTTCTTTTTCACACAAAGTAGAATTTCCTTTTACAATTTTTTCTACTTCAAACTGTTCATGGACAGAAATACTAAGAACAAATTCAGCAGCAGCTTCTATTTCTCGTGTATCAACCGTAAAGAAATAAGTAATCGCATCATCTCGGAAATACACTCCACTATCACACGACTCCTTGGTTGTATCAAAAACGCAACCAGTCGAATTGATTGTAACTTTAAACTTCGCAGCTCGAGCCTCATCTTTACCCATAAAACTCGAAATATACTTCGAATAGGTTATTACAGTCGTAAGAAGTAACATAACTCCTATATACATACATAACCATTTGGATAAATTCTTTTTAAATCTCTTACTATGTAATAATCCTTTCATTTGTATTCACCTACGCTTTTTCTTTTTATGAAAATTTTTATTATTATTTTTTTTATAATGATTTGTATTCTGCTTTTGTTTTTGTGGCAGATTACTTGGTTTCTTAGGTGTATCATTCTTCAAAATTTCTTTTTTCTCTTCTAGCTTTTCTTCACTAATCACTTTTTTCTCTGTTTCTTTTTGTTTTTCTTTTTCTTTTTGAAATGCTCTAAATTCTTCTAAATCTTTCTCTTTATCCGTTAAAATAGGATTTCCATTCTTATCAGTACTTACCATAAAGCAAATAAGAATACCGATTATTAACACCATCACCATAACAAAAGGAGTTTTGAAAGAAGCCATTACTTTTCCAGCATTTGGAATACGTAATACATACTTTCCAACAATATCTTTCGTAGACATCGAAGCATCCTCTGTATTGTTATTATCACCTTTAGTAACCATTTCGCTACCTTCTAAATATAGAATGCGATGAGTAACAAAGTCTCCATTGACATCTTTGAATGTGACAATATCATTGACATGATATTCCCTATTCTTAGTGTCAATAAGAATTAAATCTCCTATGTGAATCGTTGGTTCCATAGATCCAGAAACAACTTCCAATAAGGAATAACCAAAAATAGAAGTCAAATCTTTTTTCAATACTCTCATATTTATAAAATTATAAACATTGAAAAGTAACAAAAGAATCAAGAATAGAACTACAATTGTAAGAAACAACCTTTTTATTATTTTCATTTTTTAACCCCTTTTAATTCGTATTCGTATCAGACAATGTACAATGTTGGTTCTCTGTTTCAAAATCAATCCGAACAATTAATTCATACAAATCATTAATCGACGAATCCGTATTTTTTCTACCTGCATAAGTACCGACCGCTGTATCAGCAACATCATCCGTACCTACCCATTCCCAAATCAATGAAATTTCTACTTTTTCACCCTTTGGAATAGTAATGTTTGGTGTGAATAAAATATCTTTTCCATTGGTTGCACGATTTCCTAACACTGACTTCGTCGTCGCATCTTTGTTTAAGATAGCAAAACGATTTTCAGCACCATAATAGAAAGTATAATTTGTATCATTGCTCTTCGAATACTTAATAATATATCCCATATTCAAGCATTTATTTCCATCCACACAAATGGTATCTTCTGTCAAATTCATGCCTGTAATGGTTAGTAAATCCGATTTATTATTTTCAATCGTCATCACATACGATCCATGAGCTCCTGGATAAATTACTTTATCCTCTCCATATTGTTTATAATATTCTTCATTATGGAATAAATCGACATCTGTTAAATACATATGTCCTTCCTCTTTCAAAGGAATATATTTAGAAGTACCCTCATAAACAGCTGTCAAAGTAATATCATTCGTAATTTCAATTTTGTCCGTCTTAGAATAAGTAGTAGTACCTGCTTGGTATCCAGTAAGTTCATAATACATACAATTTCCAGTATCAGCTTCTTTGTAAGCAACATACTCACTTAAATCAAGTACCGTACCATGTTCTAAACGAAGATTATATTTAGCAGTAAAGGCATCAAAGAAACCATCCACCGCATCGATAACAACATCATAATAATCTGTAACAATCACTTGAATATCAAATTCAATTGTAAAGCCATTAATCGTTCCTAAAACATGTAAAGTAGCTTCTCCAACACCAGTTCCTTTAATTTCTATAGCAACCGAAGATGGATTATTCAATCCTTCCTCATTTGTAAGAATTTTAATCAAAGAACTATCTGTTGTAATATCTATGTAAGAAGTATTTCCACCACTTGTCAAATGTACACCATGAGTACCAAAATGATTAATACTTGTAGATTGAACATCACCAAGTAACAAATTGTTATTAAACACAATGTCAAGTGGATTATTTTTATCTATTTTATAAGTATCTTTATAAGTAGTTAAGTAATACTCCATTTTAGTTGCAAACGATACATTCGCTTTATCAGTCTTATCAAAATAAGCTGCTGTCACCTTATAAGTTTCTTTTAACATTTCTTGAATAGAAGAAGAATCAGGAACTAACTGAATTACTCCTTCCTCTACAAGAACTTGTCCTTTAAAAGTTTCTAAACCAGTAATTTGAATATCACTGACATTGTAATCATCGGTTGGTTCATCTTTTTCATTCAACACATGATAAATAAGTGTAAATGGTGCACTATCTTCTAAATAGAAAGTATAATCGCTATGTTCGATATCAATCGTATAAACCGGCTTATAAATATGAACATAATAATCTTTATATGTCACTCCATCTTGAGCAGTTACACGAATTACAACGTCATTCACACCAGGCACAAGAGGCAACTGATTCAAATCTGGAACACTTGTAAAATCATTACTATTCGCTGGTTTATATTGATAAGATAAACTTCCTTTACTTGTAGCAGTCAAAGTAACTTCATTCCGTTTTCCACTAACTGCCAAATAATACTCTCCATCTTCATCTAAGAACAAATCACCAGCATCTGATACCAAACTATCTAATTTTACAGAATCACTTGGCGTTCCATTCGTCAAACGATTTACATGAATGGTATATTCTCTTGTTGAACCATTTTCAGCTTCCACAGTAATTACAACAGTATTATTTTTACCAGGTTCTAGAGGAATATTATCCAAAGTAGTCTCTGCACCATTATAAGTTACTCCTACAATCTTTGCTTTATCTTCTGGAATAGCTTCAAAAGAAATACGATCTACATCTTCTGCCACTTCCACTTCATAATCTTCAATTTCAGGAACAAAAGCAGGACTCAAATGACCAACATTATCTTTAACACCTAAATGCATCAAAGTATTTACATCTGATTTTGTAGGATCCGCTTCTCTTGTAATAACAACTGTATATGTTCTAGAAGCCTCTCCATTAGAAACTGTAATTTCTACAACATTTTCTCCCACAGCAAGTGGTAAATCATCCAATCTGTCATAAGTAACTCCATTAAAAGTATACTTCATAGTAGAACTACTAGGTGCCTCTGGATAAAGACTAATCTTATTTGTATCAAAAGGAACAACCACGGAATAATTTAAAACATCTTCATTAAATACTGGACTCAACACCCCAGTACTTGTCGTTAAGTTTGTTAAAGAAGTACTATGATTAGCTACAGCTCGGTTAATAACAACCGTGTACTCTGTTTTACTTCCATCTTCCGCTGTAACAATAACCTTTACCGGATTATCTCCTTCTTCAAGAGCAATATCCGTTAAATCACTAACAACTCTTCCACCATAAATATAAGTAAGCGTTGCTTTATCACTGCTAGCTATAGCATTTAAAGTCACCATAGAAACGTCTGCAGGAACTCCAACAATATAATCAGTAACCATCGGATTAAAATTCAATGTTCCTTTATTAATAGTTAATGAACTCAAAAGACTATTTCCATCCACGACTCCTGGAAGATTTTCTTTATTAATTACAACAGTATAATTTCTAGTGACACCATTTTGTGCTGTAACAGTAATAACAACCACATTCACTCCCGATTGTAATTTCAAATGATTCAAAGACGATACAGTTTTACCATTAAAAGTATAAGTCATCGTTGCTTTCTTTGGTCTTTTTAAAACAGCCTTCAAATCCATATAATCCGTTTTATAATCAACATCTACTACATAAGAAAGAGTATTCTTATCAAATTCTGGACTTAACACTCCTACACTTGGAGTTAATTCTTTCAAATAATTATTGCTAGACTTTGCACGATTAATAATTACTTCATAAGTAGTTGTACTACTCTTATCTTCTGACGTAACAATAATCTTTAAATTATTATCTCCTATTTGTAATTTTAATCGATCTAAAGATTTTACAACCTCTCCATTGTATACATAAACAACACTCGCTTTAGGACTCGTTGGCACTGCAGTAAAATTAATTCTAAAGTTCCAAAAACCAACACCTAAATGATAAGTTAACTTGTTAGAAGAAAAATCCAATACTCCTTTATTTGACTCTAATCGTTTTAAAGTACTATCACTATCCAATCTTTCTTCTGGAGTAGAAGGAACACTAGGATTGGATGGATTTCCACTATTTCCAGGACGATTGGTATTCGTTCCACTAGATTTTATCACTTCCAACGTATATTCTGCTGAATATTCGCTATTATTATAAATAAGAGATAATTTAATAGTAACTGTACCAATCTTCAAACCTGTAATCTCTAATACTCCATCACGAATAATAGCTGTTGCAATGGATTCATCACTAGAAGTAACTTGTAAATCTCCTACCAAACCAATTAATTGATAAGAAACCAATTTTTTCTTAGCATAAGCAAGATTTAAAGTTCCACTAGTACTAGAAAGTTCTAAGAAACGATTAATATCTGTAATAATAACTTTTGTAGTAGCCTCATATATTTTTCCATTCGTTTTGGTTTGTAAAGAAACAGTCACTTCTCCTGCTTTTTTAGGAATCACTACAACATAATTATTGCTAACATAACAAGTTGCTATCTCTGCATCACTTGTAGAACAAGTAAAGCCATTAGGATTAATATTCTTATAACTAAAACTTACTTTGGTCTTACCATCACTTAAAGACATTTCTGTCTGTTCTACATCAAATTGTAAATCTCTATTTCTTATAATTTCTTGGTCATTGGTATCAGGGTCAACTTGGTAATCTCCACCACTTTGAAACATACTACCAATTTTACCAAAAAACTTAGAAGTACAACTACAACTTGTAATTAAAAGTAACAAAATAATAATGATTATGATATAAAGAATAATTCTTCTTTTTCTTTTATCTTCTTCACTATCATTCTCATTTTTGTTAAAAATCTTTTCAAAATGAGTTTTCATACCTTTACCCCTCTCTAGAGAAATTATAAATCATTTAATTTCCAAATAAACCTACGAACTTCATAGGCTTATTTGGAAGTTAAATAACTTCCTAGTCAAACTAACAAATTAGTCAACTTGAGTAGCTGTAACAGTAGCAGTTACTGTAATAGTATCTGTTCCCTTTGCACCTAAAGTAGTATCAGAAACATCATTAGTAGCTATTTCATCTCCTGTGCCTCTTTCAAATACCCATCTCCATTGAATAGTAGTAGTTGCATCAGCACCCATATTCATTGCTACATCAGTAATATTAAGTTTAGTAATATCACTTTCCCAATTATCTTCTGAATCACATGCAGTTGTACAGAATTCTAAAGGAATATTTTCATCTGTTTTTGCAATAGCTAACGCTATACTATATTTTGCATTAACTTCAGAATTATTTTGCAATTTAATAGCAAATGACCCTTTTGTTCCTGGTGCAATTAAATTATCAGTAATCTCTGTTCCATTAATTGTCTCACCTTTTTTAGCAACATCAGTTTCTGAGTTACCATCCAAAGTGTCATTAATAGTTTTGAATAAATCAAAAGACATTTGATTTGTTGTTGCTGCTGTATCATTTATACTAAATGCCCATTTAGCAACTCTAGCTGAATCGCTTCCTGTAAATGTACTAGTGTATTTTGCGTAAGTTCCACTTACTGAGTAAGCAGTCATTACAACAGCCATTAATAGTCCACCTAAAACAGTTATTTTTTTATTCATTATCATTTCACCTCCCCTCATATGTATATTCTATTAAACATAACCAACTAGGCTATGCGTAGGAAGTTATGTAGAATAACCCCTATCTATGTAAACATCCTATAAGGATCGTTTACCCTTTTTTATATTAAGCCTTTTTCGATGACTTAATCTTGTTCTTCAGAATTTTTCTTTTCAAGTTCTTCTTTCATTCTTTTGTATTCTAAAAATTCTTTTCTTTCAAGCTCTCTTTGCTTCTTAGTAGAAATAGAGAAGCCGATAACAAATATAACGGTAACTCCTAGAACCAACATAATAATAGTGGTTGGCTCAGCCAAACTACTCATCATGGAACCAATTCCAGGAATTCTTCCTATATATAAACCTTCTACATCATTTAACTGAACCAAATTTTGGTCCTGTGCATTATTGTTATCACCTTTTGTAATAAAATAGGTTTGCCCATTCTTTACAACTATATCAATAATACGGTGCGTAGTAACTGTTCCTTCTGCATCACGAAATGCAATAACATCATCAATACGTAACGTTTCAGGATCAATTATTTTGGTTAAAATCAAATCGCCACGATGGATTTCTGTTTCCATAGAACCAGATAGAACCATAAAAGGCTTTATTCCAAATATGCTTGGTACCTTATTTTCATCTTTTTTTGCTTGAAACATAATACTTAAGTTCATAATTAACAGGGGAACAAGTATTAAACAAGCAACTAGCATCACCCAATTACTACCTGATTGATACCATTTTTTCTTTTCGCCCTTTTTCATTTCTTTCACCACTTTCATTTTTAAATGTTCAATAAATTTGTGCTTCAAAAAATTTCACTAATATCAACAATATTATTAAAATCTTTAATTTTCATTTTTTAAATATTCTTGCGAAACCTTGATCAACTTTTGTACTTACACTAACTAAAAATATTTTCATATTAGTTAAACTAAGTCTTTGATTATTTAACGAAGCAGTTTGTTTCTCAGTTTTACCTTCTTCAACCCAAGCATTAGGATCTGGTGTATACTTTGGTTTTTCTTCTGGGACTTCTGGCGTTCCTTCTTCAACCCAACCATCAGGATCTGATGAAGAGCCTGGGTTTTCTTCTGGAACTTCTGGCGTTCCTTCTTCAATCCAACCATCAGGATCTGGTGTATACTCTGGTTTTTCTTCTGGAACTTCTGGCGTTCCTTCTTCAATAGGAGGAGTAGGGTTTTCAATTGGTGCTTGCGTAGGAATCTCTTCTGGTGTTGGAGAACTATTTCCTACCTCTGGTGTTGGAGAACTATTTCCTCCCTCTGGTGTTGGAGAACTATTTCCTACCTCTGGTGTTGGAGAACTATTTCCTCCCT
>CANSRH010000003.1 GCA_947649365.1 uncultured Mycoplasmatota bacterium
AACACTAGGTTTGAGAGATTTTTACTTTCTTAAGCTGTCAAAGTCAGGATTATAACTTACTTAATGGTAAGAAGCAAGATTTGTTAACAATAATTTTTGGAATAAATTCTTCGGATTGCAGATCCAACAGTTCTCCCTAAATCCAAAATAGTAGAAATAGCTCTAGCAAATGCATTGATTAAAGTGGCATTAATGCTAATTCCTCCTCCTTGAATTCCATACATTTGTTGTTCATTGAGTTGCATTGTTCACACTTCCTTTCTTAATTGCAACGCAACGGACGTAAAATTCCATCCACTACCCCTGCAATAAATATTCCAATGGCTCCGAGTGTTGCAAGAAGTGCGTATCTTATTGCCCCACCTTCAATTTCTAATAAATCTTTTTCTTTTAATATCATGTTTCCCTTTCTATAATGATTTTTCCTATTTTTTTTATTATTTTTTCTTTGTTTTGAAAAATCTTTACTTTTACTATTTCTTTGTTTTTCCCTTTGTATTCTTTTCCTTTTAGTGTCACTTTTTGAATCGCTGTATTGGAATTATCTAATGCTATTTCTCCAAAACTTATATTTTCTATTTCTATTTTTTCGTCATTTATTTTTATAAAATCACTGTTTAATATTTTTTCTGTTTGCCAATAAAACACAATTTCACAAGTCGTTTCTTCACAAATTGTTTCTGCATTGATTGTTATTCTGTCGTATACATCTGTCACTAAAGAAACAATGAAACTACCTAAAAATAGAAACAATAGTAAAAAAACTAAAATAGAGTAATTGTTTTTGTTTTGTAAATAGTTATTCAAGTTGTATTTTATGTTTTCATTCATACATATTCTCCAAAATCATAGATTGTATGAAAATATTTTTCATGATTTTTATGACTTACATAAATAATTGTTTTGTCTTTTAACATTTTCTTTAGTTTTTTTATAATTTTTCTTTCTAAATCATTATTTAATTCACTTAAAGCTTCATCCAAAATTAGTATTTGAAAATCATTTAGTAAAGCTCTTGCTAGTACAATTCTTTGTTTTTCTCCTCCTGAAATATTGATAGCATCTTTTACTAGAAACGTTTGATACCGAAGTGGCTTTTTGTTTACAATGTCTTCTATTTCACATAGATCCATTATTTCTTTTAAACGACTCTCGGATACTTCTCGATCCAATAAGATGTTATTGATAATGGTATCTTGCATTAAATTTTCTTTTTGCCCTACATAAGTGATGTTTTTTCGAATTGCTGCTAAACTATAATCGTTTATACTCACGTTCCTTATTTTAATATTGTTGTTTTTGACTTCTATTAAACGGCTTAGCATTTGGCAGAGTGTCGATTTTCCACATCCACTTGGTCCTTTGAATAGGACAAAATCATGTTCTTTGATTTCTAGGTTCAAATCGATAAATAATTTTTTTAGTGGGTTGTAAGAAAAAGATAGATGTTCTATTGTTATATTTCCATTTTGAAACTCTTTTAGTCCTTCACCTTCTTTTTCTTCAGGAATGTTATAAAAATCATTTATTTTATGCAATCCCACTTTTACATAGTTATAACTAGGTATTAATTGTATTCCATTTTTAAATGGATTTACAAAAAATATGACTAGACTTTCAAAGGTGATTAAATCTACTAAAGTTAGATTTTTATTTATTATTTCTAGAAGACCTAATGATATAATGCCAAAGGATAAAATTTCTTCTAAAAAGAGACTTATTGCACTGGATTTTAAAATCACTTTGTTCGTTTCTAAACGTTTCGTTAAATACTTAAATAAATATACTTCCATTTTTCTTAATGTTGATTTTATACTATTTAAATTTTTTAAACTAATGCAAGAATCAATACTTTCAATCATTTTTGATTGAAAATTCACTTCTGCTTCATTGGTAGCAAAGGCTTTTTTGTATAAAATATTTCCTGAAATGATTCCTCCTATTCCATATAGCAAAACGATTAAACAAAGAAGAAAAAATAAAGTTTTACTAATGCAATACAGAATTATTCCTACACTAAAAGCTAAGATAGAATCTAGAACTATGGTAATTAGAATTTCTGAAAATACCTCTTTTATATTTTCCAATTCTTTCATTCTTATCATAATTTCTCCTGTGGTTCTATCTTTTATAAAATAATTAGGAAGCCAAAATAAATGATTTATAAAATGATAGCAGAGATAACCATCCAGATTTTTATTCAATTGAAGTTTGAAATGATTTCGAAGATAATTAGCAAGTAATTTTATAAGAGTGAGAAAAAAGAAAAGAATGATTAAGGTTATTACACTATTTTTTTCTAAATCATTTAAAAACTGTATGCCAATTTTAAAATAAAATCCGGTGATGATAGTAAATATCGTAAATACTGCTGTAAGAAAAATAATTTTCAACACATTTTTTCTTTCCGTTTTAAAAAATGTCAAAATCATTTGAACCATATAGTTTTTGTTGGTTATATTTGGTAATTCGTGGTTTGGATAAAGGATGATTACATGTTTGGTCCAAATACTTTCAAATTCTCGTTTTTTTATTTTTACTTTTCCTTTCGCAGGGTCCATAACAATTATTTCTTTTTTTGTCACTTTGTAAATCACTAAAAAATGATTTAAGCCGTTTACTATTACATGTGCTATGGCTGGAAGAACGATAGTTTCTAAGTCCTTTACTTTCTCTAATTTTGCTCCATAAGCGTTCATTCCATAATTTTCTGCAGCTTTTACTAAATGATACGCGGTTGTCCCCTCTAACGACGTCCTAGTATCTACTCTTAGCTTTTCTAATGGAATAAACCCTCCGTAGAACTTAATTATTGAAAGCAAAGAACAGACTCCACAATCTTTTAAATCTTGTTGTCTTACTATAAAATCTTTTTTCATTTTTGCCTCCTATTCTATATATACAAGGCAAATTAGCAATTTCCTTTTTTTAAATTAAAAAAATATCCATTTTTCAATCGATATTTTCCTTCCTACTTTTTATACTATTTATTTTTTCATCAAAATTTGTACTATTGCATACATAAGAACCTACTGCTACTCTATCTAGTGGTATTCCTTTTAAAAGTTCTATGCTTTCTTTATTTATCCCACCATCTATATTGATAATAAACTCTGCATTTTTTTCTTCTTTCATTTTCAATAAGTCTTTTATTCTATCTGGTGTTGTTTTTAAAAATTTTTGTCCTCCTTGACCAGGAATTATGCTCATTACGAGTATTTGATCAATTTTTTTGAGATAAGGTTCTATTTTTTTTAAGCTGGTTAAAGGACTAATTGCGATTCCTACTTTGCAATTCTTTTCTTTGATGTATTTTATTATTTTATTATGATGGGTCGTTGCTTCAAATTCATATATGATACATTCAGGGTTTATGTAAGAAAAAACGTCAATAAATTTTTCTAAATGTAAAGTCATTAAATGGACTTCTTTTTTCTTTTTACTTTTTTTTAAGATTTCTAATTTTTCTCTATCAAATGGAGTGGAATTGTTAACAAATAATCCATCAATAACATCGACATGAAGAAAATCAGCTTTGGACTGATTGATTAATTCTATTGTTTTGTAAAAATTATTGTTGCTTTTTAAAAACGTTATTGCTATTTCCATAGTTTCACCTATTGCTTCTTTATAAATTCAAGGTAATTGTCATACCTGCTTTTTTGTATTTCTTCTTTTTCTACTGCTTTTTTTATTTCACAATCTTTTTCTTTGTTGTGCATGCAATTTTTAAATGGACATTGATAATTTTTAAATTCTATAAAACTATCTCGTATTTCTTCTTTGGTACAATTTTTAAAATCCAAACTAGAAAAACCTGGCGTGTCCGCTATGTAAAACTTTTTAAATTGAAACAGTTCTACGTGTCTTGTTGTGTGTTTTCCTCGCCCTAAACTTTCTGAAATTTCATCTGTTTTCAAGTTTAATTTTTTATCTAATTTGTTTAATAATGTACTTTTTCCTGCTCCTGTCTGTCCTGTAATGACTACTATTTTATTTTTCAGTATTTTTTTTAGTTTTGTTAATTTTTGATTGGTAACTACTTGATACCCTATTTTTTGATAAGAAGTTACTATTTTTTTAAATTCTTTTTTTTCTTGCTTGCTTAATAAATCCAGTTTGGAAAAGCATAGCACTGGTTCTATTTTGTTTAAAGTAACAATGGATAACATTTTGTCTAGCAATTGGAAAGATAAATTTGGTTTTTTGACGCTGGTTACTATTAAAGCTACATCCACATTTGCAATCATAGGACGTTCTAAGTAATTTTTTCGTGGAAGTAGTTCTAAAATGTATTGGTTTTCTTTGTCTATGATACAGTAATCTCCAACAAGAGGAGTAATTTTTTCGTTTCTAAATTTTCCTCTTGCATGACATTCTATCAGGCCTTCTTCTGTTTGTATGGTATAGAGGTTACTGATAATTTTTATAATTTTCCCTTGCATTATTCACATTGTCCTAATTCTCGTTGTTCGTCTGTACAAGTGTCTGTATTTTCTCCTGTTCCTGATTTTGCAATGGTGATAATTAATTTGGTTCCAGCGCGAATAACATAACCTTCTGGTTTGGATTGCGCAATTATAGTTCCGTCTTCTACCCCTTCTTTGATTTCTTCTTTGGTTTCTAAAGTCACTCCATATTCTTCACAAAATTTTCTTATTTCTTCTATGGTATAACTTCCGTCTAAAAAGTTGGGATATTTGCTTATAATATCAGGAATATAAAGGGTAATGGTGTCTCCTTTGGATAATTTTTCTCCTTCTTTTGTGCTTTGTTCTATAATTTCTCCATCTTTTGCCGTTTCTGGATTGTCTACTGTTTTTTTGTCTACCAAGACTTGCAATCCTAATGCTTCTAAAGCTCCTTTTACTTCCAAATAGTTTTTCCCTACATAGTTTTCAATGGTTATTTTGGTATCTCCTATGGAAACATAAAGGGTGATTGTTGTACTTTTTGTTCTTTTGCTTCCTACTGGAGGATTGGTTTTGATGATGTGTCCTTCTTCAATTTCCCCAGATGATTGTTCTTGCTGTTCATCACTCACATTGAAACCACTTTCTTGAAGTGTTTTTACGGCTTCGTTTATTGTCATGTTGGTGACATCAGGAACTTCAATTTCTTTTTCATTGGTTATAATGGGAATCAAAACGACTACAGAAGTAATTACGACTACTAAGCTTGTGAATATCGCGGCTAAGATAATTAATAGCTTGTTTTGCTTTTTTAAATCGTTTTTGGTTATTTGCTTTGCTATAGGATTTCCTCCTTCTTTTTTGTTTTCTTTTACACTTTTTGAAATTTTTGTGTCGTCAAAGTTATTTTCAGGATATTTGAAGACAATTTTTGCTTCTTTCATTCGAGAGTCGCTCATGCAAGTTTTTAAGTCTTCATGCATTTCTTTGGCATCCGAATATCGATTTTTAGGATTTTTTGCTGTTGCTTTTAATATAATATTGGCAATACTTTGCGGAAGCGTTGGCAATTCGTCTTTGATATTGGGCATTGGTTCTTTTAAATGTTTTAAGGCAATTTCTACTGCGTTGTCTCCACGAAATGGTAATTTTCCTGTTAACAGTTCATACATGACAATTCCCATAGAATAAATATCACTTTGTAAGCTTGAACCTTTCCCACTTGCTTGTTCTGGCGGAATGTAATGTACACTACCCATTACTGAGTTGGTTTGAGTAAGTTGTGTTGCATTCATGGCCATAGCGATTCCAAAATCTGTAATTTTTACTAATCCATTTTCTAATATCATGATGTTTTGTGGTTTGATGTCTCGGTGAATGATGTAGGCATCATGGGCAAGACTCATTCCGTCGGTGATTTGCATCATAATATCTACGACTTCGCTACTGGTTAATTTTCCTCGTTTTTTTACTAAATCTTTTAAGTGTCTTCCTTCAATATATTCCATGACGATATAATAAGACCCGTTGTCTTCTCCAACATCATAGACCTCTACAATGTTTGGATGATTTAGACTACTTGCAGATAAGGCTTCTCTTTGAAAGCGATGAACAAATTTTTCATCACTTGCAAGATCTCCACGTAAAAGTTTTACAGCTACATTGCGGTCTAGAATCGTATCATATGCTAAGTATACGTTTGCCATTCCGCCTTCTCCAATACTTTTAATGATTTGGTAGCGATCACTAATCTTTTGCCCCTTCATGATCATTCTTTTTCACCACTTTCTTTGATTACTAAATAAGCGATTGATATATTGTCTTCTCCCCCTCTGACATTGCATTTGCGAATTAATTTGATAATTTTTTCTTCTACGGATAGTTCTTCATCATTTAATACCCGTTCTATTTGTTCTGTTGTTAACATATTGGTGAGTCCATCACTGCATAATAAAATGGCTTCACTGGATAAGTCTACATCAAAAATATCTAGTTCTACTTTTTCCATCGCTCCTAAAGCTTTCATGAGAACGTTTCTTTTGGGATGGTATTTGGCTTCTTCTTCTGTTAGTTGCCCTGTTTCTACTAGTAAGTTTACTAAGGAGTGGGGTTTGGTTACTTGGTGTAAATGTCCGTTTTTTAAAACAAATCCTGTGGAATCACCAATATTTCCAAATACCAAATATTCTTTGGTTAATAGTGCAAGTACTAACGTTGTTCCAAGACCTGTTGCATCTGGATTATTTTTGGCATATTCTATTATTTCATTATTAATTTCGTTTGCATTGTCATTTAACCAATTGACTGCATCTAGTTCAGAACCAACGGATGAAATTTTACTAAAGCGTTTCCCTAAATGTGTAACAGCTAGACTAGAGGCTACTTCTCCGGCTCTGTGTCCTCCCATTCCGTCTGCTACCATGAGCAAATATTCATTACTGGCATTTTTTAATATGGTAACACTATCTTCGTTGTGACTTCTCACTCGTCCTGCATCTGTTAAATAAAAACTTTTCATTTTTCCACCTCTTTGCTCCGTAATTGTCCGCAAGCAGCACTTATTTTGCTTCCAAATTCTTTACGGATGGTTACATTGATTCCTTTCGATTTTAATGTTTCACAAAATTTACTTATTACTTGTTTCTCACTTTTCTTAAATTCTATGTGATTGGTTTCATTGTAAGGAATCAAATTGACATAAATGTTCATTCCACGAAGTAGACTTGCTAGTTCACAAGCATTCTCTTCACTATCATTTATCCCTTTAAGCATAACATATTCTATGGTAACTCGTCTATTGGTATGTGCAATATATTCTTTAATCGCATCTATTAGTTGACTAATGTTATACACTTCGTTTACTTTCATGAGTTTGCTTCTTAGTGTATCGTTTGGAGCATGTAAAGAGATAGCTAAGTTAATTTGGATATTTTCTTGCATTAATTTTTTGATTTTAGGGACAATTCCGCTTGTTGAGAGTGTGATATGTCGTATTCCGATGGCAAGTGCTTTGGCATCGTTAATGATTTTGATAAAATGCATGACATTTTCGTAATTGTCTAATGGTTCTCCAATTCCCATAATGACAACACTTGAAATTCGCTCTTTAATGTCTTCTTCAATTAAAAGAATTTGGCTGACCATTTCGTAAGTTTCTAGGTTTCTTACTTTTTTTAGTCTTCCTGATTCACAAAATGCACACCCCATATTGCAACCTACTTGACTAGAGACACAAATACTGATTCCATAGTCATGATACATAATCACAGCTTCAATGTGATTTGCGTCTTCTAGTTCAAATAAATATTTTCGGGTTAAGGTGTCTCTTTCACATTTTACAATTTTAGGCATAGTAAAAGAAAAATCTTTTTTTATTTGCTCTCTTATTTCTTTTTTGATATTGGTCCAGTTTTCTAAGTTTTCTTTATGAATATATAACCATTCAAATACTTGTAAGGCTTTAAATTTTTTTTCGTTTTTTTCAATAAAATATTCTTCTAACATTTCTCTTGTAAATCCGTAAATATTTTTCATAGGTTCACCTATTTCATTATAGCACAAACAAGCTAAAAAGAAAAAACTAGCGATAAGTTAATTAATCTATTTCTTATCTTTCTAGTTTTCTTAATAATTTAGTTTCTTCTTTTTTAAAAGTATCAAATGCTAACCAGTTTTCAATTTTATCACAATCTTTTTCGCTATACTTTTTTTCTAAACGCTTTCTTAAAATACCACATTTATAATACAACATCCATTTTTTGAAATTGTATCCGTATTGGTAATTTAAATTAATTTGGTTATCCAATTCCCGTAATACCTCTATAATTTCAATATCTTTTTCTGTTTGTTCCAACTCTTTATTTTGTTGTTCTTCTAAACTTTCTATTATTTGATTTTCTTCTATTAACATTTCTTCTAAATAAATATTTAATTTTTTATTCCCTCTTACTCTTTTAAGTAAAAAGATAAAATTTGGTATAGCATGTACACTCGATAGTACAATATAAGAAATTATACCTATAAATTTAAATGTTGTTATTCCTAACGTTAAAGGAATGATACTTAATCCCAAAATTATAAGTATAGAATCCTTGAAATTTTTTTGGTCCTTTTCTAATTTATTCTTTTGTTTTTCAAGAAAATTTTCAATTTTTGAAACAATGTATTTGTGTTTAAAAATAGCAGAAGAATCCAAAAGCATTTGAAAAAAATCTGCAAATATTCCTTCCCATATGCTTTCGGATGTTTTTTCTTCTGGTGTTGTTGGTTCTAATTGATTTTCTTTTTCACATTCTTCTATCATTTTCTTATCTTCTTTCTAATTTTTAGATTTTCTATCTACTTCAGTTAAAAATGTATTTTGTAAATTCTTTACTCTACTTAATTTTTGTTGTTCTTCTTTATTTATATAATATTCTTCTATTATAGTTAATATTGTTTTTATATGTATCCAATCTTTTCTTTCAAATACAATTTCTTTTCTTAAAAATTCAAGTTCTTTTAAAGTGGTTTGATAATCATCTTTATCGGCATAACCTTCTTTAAAATAACGTTCTACATAGTCGAATCTTTGGTTTCGCAATGCAAGACATAATTCTAAACTAGATAAGTGTGTCATCATATCCATTTGTTTGTTCAAGATTTGACTCTCATTTAACATTTTTATAGACTCGATGTAGACTTGAAACATTTCTAAAACGCCTTGAAAACCATAAGTTGTTGTTGCTAAATTCATAAAATTGTTATATTTTAAGTCTTCTTCCTCTTTTGAGGGTCTTAAATAGACACAAGGTGAATTTTCTTGGTATTTTTTATAACTTTCTTCAGAAATGTTGTCATCAATCACCGCAAACCATTTTGTTATAGTTTCATAATCTTCGATATAAAATAGTGAAAATGTTTCTATTTTGTTTCTGTTAAATCTCTGTGAATTGAAATCATATTCTTGGGGTCTTTCTTCTTTTTTGTTATAATCGTAAATTCCACCTAAATAAAAGTGATATCCTAGTTTTATTTTAGATGTTGTATGTCTAGAAAATATTTCTAAAATGGGTTGCATTTTCTTTGCATCACGATAATGGGTGGAAAGACAAATGACACCAATATCTGCATTAAATTTTAAACGAATAAAATTCAATTGATTTATAAAAATTTCTGCCAGTTCATCCGTTATGTCTTCACTAGTTTTCTCTATATCTAGCATAACAGCTATTTGTTTTGTTTTTTTACTACTTTCTCTTCCTAATAAATCATAGGTTTCTAACTTTTCTTTTTTCTGGTTTCTATTTTCATAAAACTTTTCTTTTCGATATAAAGACGTCCAACTATCTTTTGTTTTCATAATAAATCCCCTTATGTACTATTTAATTCTTATTCCTATTAAAAGTCAATTGGTATTCTGTGGTTTCACTTTCTATGGTTATTGTTTCAATCGAATCTTTTGAATCTACTATATTCACTTTTACATTTTCTTCTTTATAGAATAGGTTGTATTCGTAAGTAGAACGTTCTTTGCTATTTATAATGTTTTCTTCTACTGTTTCTAGAAGTAAAGAAATGAGTGTTTGTCTGTCTAAGAATTCTGGAATAATCTCTTCGTAGATGTTGTCTATTTCTGTTGCTTGCTCTAGGACTATTTCATAAATTTTATCTTGTTCTATACGATACTTTTTTATGCCATTTTTATCTTCTTTGTAACCATTTACTACGCCATTTTGTTCTGTACCTTCATATTTTAAAGTACCATCTTTTTTCGTTACTCGGAATGTCATAAGAAATTCATCACTTCGTAAATCTTGTAGTTTTTCTTCTACATTTTTTTTATTCTGTTTTTCTTCTATTTTGGTTTTTTCTTGTTTTGTCTGCGGATTGAATTCATTCATTACAGCAACTACACCCATTAGTAATCCAAGAGAAATCACCCATAGGAGTAATACCATTAAAGAGTGCGTTCTTTTATTTTTCCATAATTTTTTTAGTGTTTCTTTATCCATTTTTACCCTACTTTTTTATTTTTTAATTCTTCTAGATTGCATCCATTTAAAAAATCTTTTATTTCCATTTCTTTTTTTCCAAATGGTTTTATTTTATCTAAATATACTATTCCATCTTTACAAGATATTCCTAAGGTATTTTTTGTGACTTCGACGATTGTTTTTGCTTCTATATCTTTTTCTTTTGGCTCAAAGTACGCTTTTATTATTTTGCATTCTGTACCATTCATTTGACAGTTGGCAAGAGGCCATGGATTTAAACCACGAATTTTATTGATTATGTCTTTTCCGCTTGATGAAAAATCGATGTGTTCTTCTTCTCTTTTTATATTATAAGCATAGGTTGCTTTTTCTTCGTCTTGTTTTATTCGTTTGTTTGTATGATTTAGAATACTTGGTAGTGTTTCTATTAGTAAATCCGCACCCAACTTTGATAGTTTTTCGTGCAATAACCCTACATTGTCACTATCTAAAATCGTATATTCTTGTTGTGAAATGATATCTCCATTGTCCATTTTTTCTGCCATGTACATAATGGTTATTCCTGTTTTTTCTTCTCCATTTATTAAACACCAATGAATGGGAGCTCCCCCTCTATATTTAGGTAAAAGAGAGGCATGTACATTTATACATCCAAAGTGTGGATAGTCCAGTATTTCTTTTGGAATGATTTGTCCATAGGCACAAGTGATTATTATATCGGCTTCTGTTTTTAAAATTTCTTCGTAATCTTTTCGTATTTTTATTGGTTGGAATACTGGAATATTTTTTTCTATCGCTAATTTTTTTATAGGAGGATAGGTTAATATTTGTTTTCTTCCTACTAATTTATCTGGCTGTGTTACTACTAAAACGACCTCTGTGTTTTCTATTAATTTTTGTAAAACAGGAACAGCAAAATCAGGCGTTCCCATAAAAATGACTTTTGTTTTTTTCATAAAATATGTCCTTTTTCTTTAAAATATTTTTCTTTTATTTCGTACATGGCTGCAACTATTCGTATTCTATCTTTCTCTGATAAATTTTCGAGCCCCATTAAATCCAAACATTCTAAAAAATCTTTCTTATTTATTTCAATATGTAGTTTTTTTAACTTTTCCATATAGGATTTATCTTTTTTATATTGATTTAATAGGAATGGTGCTAAAAAAAGGCCTAATAAATACCAAGTTTCATATATTAAATCATAATTTGTATGTTCTTTTAAAAATTTTATGTTTTCTTCATAATCTTTATATTCTTCTATTTCTTCAAAAAATGCTTGATAAGATGTTTTGGAAATATTCATATACTTTTTATAGACTAAAAAAAGTTTTGCTACTTTTTTATAATTCTTTGCAATTTGATAAAGTGTATTTCCCTCAAATTTGAATATAGATTGCGCATCATAAGAAAATCCTAATTCATATAAATAATCAGCACTGATTAAGGTCTCTCCATAAGCAAGTGCTTCTGTTAATAAGTTACTTATTTGATTTCTAGAAGTTTTTGTTGATTCATCTCTAAAATGACTTATTTCATGAACTAAAATAGGAATATCACATATAAAGCCATTTTCAGAAACATCAATTAATTTTTTGTGATTCTTTTCTTTTTTCATATTTCCGTTAAAACATCTTCTAATATCAAATTGTTTTTCGCTTTCTTCTAATTGATTGTAATCAATGAATGCAATTGTTCCATCCATTATGTATTTTTCTATATCAAATTCTATTTCATGCTCTTGAAAATATTGTTTTACTATCTCGATTTTTTCCATTAATGTTACTTTTTTTAATTGATTTGGATTCAAAGTGATTCCATTTTTAAATTCCCCTTCTAGGGTTTCTTCTATTTCACACGCAATCGTGTAGAATAAATCAAGATTGTCCAACACACAATTAGGTATTCGTGTATGATTGAAGATATATTCTATTAAAAAATTTTCAACTTCTTGTATTGCTTTTTCCATAACGTTTCACCTAAGAATATTATACAAAAAAAAGAAAGATATTTCACTATCTTCTTAAACTATTATCTAATTCTTCAACGCTATTTTCAATTGAATGAAAGTTATCGTTTATTTCTTGTTTACTTTCGTACTCCGTTTCTAATCGTTCTACTTCCATATCAGAAAGTTTTAAATTTTTTGGAAGCGTGTCCATGCTTACAAATTCCACTATTCCTTCTATTCTTCCAGCAATTTGGTATTCAACGATTTCTTTCTTTTCATTTAGGGTACCTAATACCCATATGTTATCTTTAGATGATTTGGATTGAAAAAGAATTTTATTTTCTAGTTTTCCAACATATTCCATCAAGCGCATTTGATAGTTATCTTCTATTTTATAGACAAGAACTGTTGTTTCTTCATGATCTTTCCTAAATTTTTGGTAATTGTAACTTATAAAACTTAAAGTTTCAAATTTCAAAGCTTGTTCATAAGAAAGAGATTTAACAATTATAACAGGAAGATCTCCTAAAATTTCTTGTAATTCTATTCTTTGTTTTCCTTGTAGGTCTCCATTTAATTCTAAAATATACTGAATCGTTTTTCCTTCTTTATTCGTTTTGATAATTATACTATTTTCCGGCGTTGTTATGCTACGATAAACTTTTTCAGTTGCTGTTTCTTTTTCTAAATAACCGAGGATTTGGTAATATTTTCCTTCCAAAAGATAACTTATCTCTCTTATTTCTGTTGTTTCAATTGCATCATTATTAGCGTCTACTACAGTATAATTGGATAAATTATTTTCTGCTTCTTCTTGTTCTAGAGTTACTTCTTCTTTTGCTTTGCATTCTAGAGTAGTCATTCCAATGATTCCTGCAAATCCAATTAATACTGCTCTTTTTTTCCATTTTGATGATTTTTTCATAAATAAAAATCCCCTTTCGAATGTTGTATATCCTAACACGGGAATAAAAAGATGTCAAATTGTAGTGAAATGTTTTTTTACTTTTCAAACATCTTTTGTCGAATAAAATCGAAAGTCTTGGAAATAAGAAAAATCTCTTTATCTATCCACTTGTTACTAGCGAATTAGCACTTATATTTTCTTGCAAGTAGAAGCAACTCGATTTTTAACTTCAAGAGGTTTAGATTCGTAAGGAGTGATATTCTGAACCAGTAATACTTTACCTAATTTATTATATTTGCTTTCCTATAAATTACAGCTTACTATTTCCTACCTACAATATCTACTTTTATCAAACATTTGCCAAGGATATCATTTTTTTCCTTCTGTATGTCCACTAATTGCAAATTCAGATATTCCTGCGTTTTCTAACTCTTCTTCTCTATTTTCTAATTCTTTTATCACATATCTTATTACATCGAGCCATATGAAATCTGGAATCTCTTGATAAGTAGTGGGAATGTAAGAAGAAAAAACCTTTTCTTTTAAATTTAAGGATTTTAAAAAAACTACTCTATTTTTTCGACTTTCTTCGTATTTTTCTTTTGAAATCAAATAGGTTCTATATTTTCTAAAATTGCTAATTGTTACTTTTCTTAAATCAAACCATGGAATAAAGTATCGTTCATGGCAATCCAATCCTTTGGAAACTTCTCTTCCATCAAAGCCTTTTCCTACAGCATCAATATAAACCCCCACCCCAATACTAACTCCTAAAGAAATCCCTGCTTCTCTTTCATAACGTTCACTAGGTTCGTGGCATAAATCAAACAATACAATGACTCCTTCTGCATCTAGTTCTTTTACTTTTTTAAAAATACTTGGAATGTTTGGATTTTTTCCTGTTCCTTCTATGCTTTTCATAAAAGGCTTCGTTATTAAGGAGTCGTTTCTTTCTCCAGGAAGATTTTTACAAAAATCATAATTTTTTTCATAATCTTCTATGGATTTGATTATAGTTAAATTCCTTATAGGACTTACCTCTGGAAAGAAATGAAGTAAATTGATCATATCTTTGGTTCGATGGTATTGCATCATTTCTGGGATATCTTTAGAATTATTGATAGAAAGCATAATTATTCTCCTTTCTTTAAATTTTTAATGGATTTTTATCTATTTCTAAATTGACATTTTTATTCATTAGAAATAGTTTATCTAATTCTTTTAATGTTTCGTCTAGTTTTTTATCAAAACGATATTTAATAATAATCTGAAAGCGATAAATATTGTTGATTTTGAATATATTGGATACAGTTGGTCCTAAAACAATTGTGTTTTCTAGAAGATTTTTTCTTAAGTAGTCTGCGGTCTTTTTGGCTTCTTTGCTACACAATTCATAGTCTTTGCTTGTCACTTTTATACTCACTAAAAAATAATAAGGAGAATATTTTAGTTTTTTTCGAATGTTCATTTCATAATTGTAAAATTTTTCATAGTCTTGTTCTGCAACACATTTTAAAATAAAGTTGTCTTTGTTGTAGGTTTGGATAATGACATTTCCTAACGTATCTTTTCTACCAGCTCGTCCTGCTGCTTGGTAAAGTAAATCGAATGTTTTTTCTCCACTTCTAAAGTCAGGCAAATTTAACGTAGTATCCGCATTAATTATTCCTACTACAGACACTTTTGGGAAATCAAGTCCTTTGCTAATCATTTGGGTTCCAAGTAAGCAATCGTATTCGTGATTTTTAAATTGTTCGATCATTTTTTCATAACTATTTTTTCTTCTTGTTGTATCGGTATCCATACGTAAGACTCTAATTTCTGGAAACTCTTTGTTTAGAAAACTTTCTATTTTTTCCGTACCATAGCCGTAGAAATCAAGGTTTGTTTGGCATTTTGGACATGCGTCGGTTTTAAATATTGTATATCCGCAGTAGTGACAACGAAGGGTGTTTTTTGTTTTGTGAAAGGTTAGAGAAATATCACAATGCGGGCACTTGTAAGTAAAGCCACAGTTTCCACAAGTAATTGTGGTTGCATACCCTCTTCTATTGAGTAACAATATGATTTGTTCATTTCTGCTTAAAGCACTTTCCATTTCTACTTGAAGTCTTTCACTCAGATAAAAGTTGCCTTTTTTTACTTCACTTGCCATATCGACGATGGTACAAGTCGGCAAGGGACTATGATTCACTCTATTTTTTAACGTTAATAAGGTATAGAGATTTTTACTCGATTTTGCCATGCGTTCTAGTGTTGGAGTGGCACTTCCTAACACAATTGGAATACGATTGTATTCTGCTCGAAATTCTGCAATATCAATGGCGTTATATCTTGGATTATTTTCTTGTTTGTAAGAGTCTGCGTGTTCTTCGTCAACTACAATGATTCCTAAATTTTTTAAAGGAGCGAACACCGCACTTCTTGCCCCAATGACAATTTGTACTTCTCCTCTAACGATTTTTCGCCATTCATCATAACGTTCTCCATCTGATAGCCCACTATGCAAAACGGCGACCAATCCCGCAAATCTCGATTTAAAGTGATGGACAAATTGAGGGGTTAAACTAATTTCTGGAACCAACACTATGGCAGATTTTCCTTTTTTTACTATTTCTTCAATGATTTGCATGTAAATTTCAGTTTTTCCAGAACCTGTTACACCATACAAAAGAAATTTGTGATGCATATTTTGTTTACTCAGTATGGCATTGTATACTTCTTGTTGTTCTCTATTTAAGATTTTTTTCTGGTCTTCTAAAACGCTTGTTTCTTCTAAACGATAGATTTCTTCTTGTACTTCCTTTACGACTTTGTTTTTTATTAATGTAGCTACACTAGAAGAAGATATTTTGTTGGCTTCTTTTTTGTAAGCAGGTTCGTTTGCTTCTATGTAGTCTACTACTTCTTTTTGTTTTTCACTGGTACAAAAAGAGATAGACTCGTTGTAACTTCTATTTAATTCTAAATACGTTTCGTATTTTTTATTTATATTTGTTTTGTCCGAAGCTTTTAGTGCTTTTGGTAACATGACTGCATAGGCACTGGATAAACTACACAAACATTCTTTTTTTATAAACTCTCCAATTTGAATTAACTCTTCATTCAAAACAATGTCTTCGTCGACGACTTCTTTAATGGGAAGTATTTTCACTCCCTCTGGGATTTCATTTTTCACATGCAAAATAAAACCTTCTAAAGGCCTATTATTAAATGATACTTTTACTCTTTTTCCTACTGCTATTTTTTCTTTCAAACATTCTGGAACTTCGTAAGTATACATTTGGTCGGTTTGTTTGTTTTTTAGTTCTATTAATACGTCAACATACATAGGATTCACCTATATGCATTATAACAAAGAATGAAAAAAAGAACTAGATTTGTTCTCAAACTTTTATTTAAGGATATCTTTTATTTTTTTATAGGCATCTACTAATTCTTCTTCCTTTATTTTGGCATTGGCAGGAGACGTACTAGGTAAACAAAAAACTGGTAATTCTATTTTATCTTTAAAAAATTTCAAATAATATTTATAGGCTGTTTTTCCTGTTGTGAATATGGCTTTTATTTCCGTTTCTTTTATTATTTTCTGTATATTGTTTGGTTTGGCATTTTTGATACTTGCATCACTGGATCCTTTTATCGAACAGGAAGCTAATACATCCCATAAAGCAATATGGTGTTTTAAAAGAAATTCTTTTTTGTCTATTATTTGCTCTTCAAATACGTTCTCTAGTACTTTCCAAAATCGATTTTTTGGATGGCCATAATAAAAACCTACTTCCCTGGATTTTACACTGGGCATCGTTCCTAAAATTAAAATTCTCGAGAATTCGTTATAAATTGGTGGTAATTCATGTTTTACTTTTTCCATACATCATCACAATCTCATTATAAATCTTTTTCTAAAAAAATATAGACTAGTTCGAACCAATTGGTTATGGTATCATAGTATTAACCATAAGGTAATTCATAAAAAAGGAGTGTTAAGATATGAATGAATTGGAACAAACAGGTAGAGAGATACCGAAAAAGAAGAAAGGAATTTTGATTGTCAGTATTTTGTTTGTGGTTTTTGTTTTACTTGGAACTATTCTTTATCCTATCGTTGTTACAAAGCCTAAAAAAGTATTTACAACAGCAATAGATAAAGTTACTTCTTTAGCGAAACAAACTACCAAAGAAGACTTACAACTTTATGGAGGAAGTTTTTCTTTGGAAATGGATTTAACGAGTAATGATAAAAATGCTCAGAAAGTCTTGGATATTTTGAATCAAATGCAACTAGGTTTTGCTTATAAAGTCGATTATGATGAAGAAAAAATGGTTATTGATTTACATACCGACTATAAGAAGAAAGATTTGTTGGACTTATCTATGTATTTTCATAAAAACGAGGCTTATGTTTTCTTGCAAGAAATTTATGATAAATATATAGAGGTAGAGGCAAAAGGGATAGAAGAACTTTTTTCTAGTAAAGAGAAAACCGAAGAGTATCAAATTCTATTGGAACAAGTAAAAAATGCTTTTCATAAATCTTTAAAGGATAGTTATTTTACGAAGGAAAAGATAACAATGACTATAGGAAATAAAGATACAAAAGTTACTAAAAATATTTTCCATCTTACAGAAGAAAATTTAGAAGAGATTGTTCTTGTACTTAGTGAAGAACTTGATAATGATACTTTTCTTACGAATTATGCTTCCTTGAGCGGTAAAAGTGAAGATGAAATTCGTGATGCATTGGAAAGTTTAAAAAATGAGACCATTTCTTTAGAAGAAGATATGGAAATTGTTCTGTATACGGAAGGGATAAAAAATAATTTTGTCGGATTAGAGTTTAGTGATTTATCGGATACATTTGTTCTTTTAAAAGAGAACACTACTGATTATTCTTATAAAATAAAAGCTGATAGAACTTCTATAACAGGCAGGTTATCATTAGAGAAAAAAGATAAGGATCTTCAAGGAACAATGACTATAAATAATGAAGAGCTTTCAGGTAGTATTTTATTTTCTTTTACAAGTGAAGAAGATGTAGTTATTGAAGATATTGATAAAAATGAAGTTGTTGATACAAATGCTATTTCTTTAGAAGATCAAGAAAAGATATTCAATGCTTTACAAGAAAAAGAAGGAATTAAAGAACTCCTACAAGAGTTTGAAAATTTATTTACTCCAAAATTATACGATACACTAGATATGTAAAAAGACCATTTCAGGTCTTTTTCATTGTTATTTTTTTCCATAGCGCGCATTAAACTTATCAATTTGGCTTCCTCTTTGTCTTTTTAAAGAAGAAGAATTTAATATTGGAGTTATATCATAGTATTCTCTTTTCTCTCTGTTTTCATAGGGATACATTGTAATAATATCCTTTGAATTTGCTAGTGTAATTACTTCTATATAATCCACTAATTTGTTATTTACGTGTCCATTGGCAAGATAGCCAAAAACATAAGAATTTTGAAAAGCACTAGGATTGTATCTTTTTTCTAGCGGTAATTTACTTCGAATTTCATAATAGGTCTTTTCTAAAGATACACTAGGTACAAATTGAATAGAGGAAGGTTCTGTATTTTCTTGCGGACTTTGATGTTTTTGAATACATAACAAAGCTTCTTTTTCACTATAAGAGATAATTTGATTTATTAGATAACCGCTTCCATGCTCATAATCTTCTATAGTTAAAATATTTAATTTTCTTTTTAAAAAATAAATTAAACCTTTAAAAAACCATTTTCTATGATAAAAGAAACGTATATTTTTTTGAAGTAAATGATAACATTCTTCATATTTTTGTTGATAGCATAAAAGATTTATTTTCATCATAATAAAATCTTCATAAGTCAATAAAGAAGTTTTTTCTGAAAGTAATTCTTCTGCTATTTTTAACGTTTGTTCTGCTTCTTCTAAACGATTAGCTTTTATAAATGCATTTGCATAATATATATATCCTGCAGCATCTTTTGGATAAATTTTAATATACTTTTGGAATTCATTAAATGCTTCATTTAATCTGTATTCTTCTGTTAATTTCATTATTTTTTGAAAATATGTATCATGATAATATTTCTTTTCCATAACTTTCCCTCCGTAATGAGTTTTATTTTATTACAAATTTTCCATTTATACAAATAAAAAAAGCCCTACTTTGACTTTTTATTAAAAACGTTTCTTTAATAGTTCATATAATTTTCTATTCTCTTCCGTAATGGGTACATATTCAGGGTCATGATTTTCTAACATGGTATTTAAATATTCGTAATAGACGTATTTGATATCGGTTAGTTCTTCTACTTGTAGTTTCGTGTGTTCTATATCTACGTTCCATGGAAGAAGATAAACATCATCAAAAACTTTTAAAGTATGATCTTTATAAGGTTGTTCTCTTTTTATAGTAAATAGGTATTCTAAACATTCTGGTTTTAATTCTATATCTAGTTCTTCTTTTAGTTCACGAATCCCAGTTTCTTCACTTGTTTCTCCAGCAAGTACATGTCCTGCAACAGATAAAGCCCAAAGGTTTGGAAATGTTTTTTTATAGGGATTTCTTTTTTGCATTAAAAGTTCGTGTTTGTCATTGATAATCCAAATATGTACAGAACGATACCAATATCCTTTTTGATAAATTTCTTCTTTGGTCGCTCTAAATCCAGTTTTTGTTCCATCTTCATTTAGTACGTCTAGTACTTCTTCCATTACATCACTCATAGTTTCACCTGTATTATCTTATCATGAGTTGAGTGTTTTTTTGTTTCTTTCTATTCGAGTTAACAGATTTTTGACAAAAAAGAAAAAAGTCAATTATTTTGACTTTTTGTCTGACATCATTTCTTTTATTGTTGTACCAATGGTTGCAATGGATTGAAGTTCTGATGGAACAATAATCTTTGTTGCTTGACCATTGGCTACATTTGTTAAGGCTTCATAACTTTTTAGAGTAAGTACAGAAGCATCCGCTTTTGCATCTTTTAGGAGTTTTATTCCTTCTGCTTCGGCATTTTTAATTTTAAGCATTGCTTCGGCTTCCCCTTCTGCACGTTTGATTTGTGCTTCTTTGTCTGCTTCTGCTCTTAAAATAGCACTTTCTTTTTCTCCTTCCGCAATTAGAATGCTTGATTTTTTTTCTCCTTCTGCTTGTAAGATTTTTTCACGACGTTCCCGTTCTGCACGCATTTGTTTTTCCATTGCATCTTGAATGTCTCTTGGTGGTAAAATATTTTTTACTTCTACTCTGTTTACTTTGATTCCCCATGGATCGGTTGCTTCATCTAGAATCGAACGCATTTTTGAGTTAATGATATCTCTACTTGTAAGTGTTTGGTCAAGTTCTAGTTCTCCGATAATGTTACGCAATGTTGTTGCTGTTAAGTTCTCAATAGCACTTACTGGATATTCTACTCCATAGGTATATAATTTTGGGTCAGTAATTTGAAAATATACTACTGTATCGATTTGCATGGTAACATTGTCTTTTGTTATTACTGGTTGTGGTGCAAAATCTTTTACAATTTCTTTTAAAGTAACAGTATTCGCTACTCTATCTACAAACGGAATTTTAAAGTGTAGTCCGTTTTTCCATGTTGTATAGTAAGAACCTAATCTTTCTACTACATAACTTTTTGCTTGTGGTACCACTTTGATACTTGGTATCGCAATTAAAATAATTAAAACTAATATCGCAATTAAAAATGGCATTTTACTTCTCCTTCTTTCTAACCATTAATTTGACACCATTGATTTCTTCAACGATGACTTCACTTCCAATTTCTAGTTCTACATCAGAAATAGCACTCCAACGTTTTCCATCGACTTTTACTTCTCCAATGTTGTGCTTTTTGATTGGTTCTGTGACAATTGCTTCCATCCCAATGACACGATCTAGATTGGTTGTTTCTTTTTTGGTTTTTAACAAACGTTCTAAAAAACTTCTGGTTGTTAATAGTAGTATAATTCCTAGAATGACAAAGATTGCAAATTGAATATAGAAATTATCTACAAATATCGATACAATCAGTGAGACAATTCCGCTTGCGATAAACCAAATGGATACTAGGTTCACTGTACTTACTTCTGCTATGATTAAAAGAAAGACAATGATTAACCAAATCATCCACATTTCCATAACTTCACCTCTTTTATGTTTTTAATATACTACTAATCTATGCAGAATACAAGATTTTTAGAAATGGAATATTTTTTCACAAAAATAAAAAAGCCTTTTTTCGGCTCTTTTACTTAATGATTGATTCTAAGGCTAGAGTTATTGATTCATTGAGTGACTTTTCACGGTCTTCTTGACTCATGAATGTTTCACTAAATTTACTATCAACAACTGTTAGGATACAAGAAGCTTCTTTATCAAAAGAATCTGCTACATGGAATAATGCAAATGCCTCCATTTCTTCTGCAACAATTTTAATGTTTTTAGGAACTCTTGCAAGAACATGCTCGTTATCACTATAAAAACCAAATTGTTCAGTTGTCAATGCTGTTCCATTATATACATGTATATTATTTTCTTCTGCAACTGCATTGATGATTGCATTTAGTTTCTTATTTGGATAAGCAATATGCGTTGGATCTCCATTATAAGAATAGGCAAAATTCCCTTCGTTATATGCTGCATCTACTACCACTACATCTGGAACATTTAATTCAGGAATTAACCCTCCACAAGTTCCTACTCTTATGATTTTTTCTACTCCAAAGAAATAGAATAATTCAAATGCATAGATACTCATACTTGGCATTCCCATACCATGTCCCATAACGGTTACACGTACTCCTTTATAGTTTCCTGTATAAGCAAACATATTTCTTGTATCACTTACAAGTTTTGCTTCACTTAAGAAGTTTTCTGCAATATATTTCGCACGTAGGGGGTCCCCTGGCATGACTACAATGGGTGCAATTTCACTTTCTGTACATGCTATGTGTGCTGGTTTTATATGCTCTAAAACTTTTGGTGCCTTCACAATAATCACTCCTTATTATTCTGACTCTACTATATCAAAAAAAAGTAAACCAATAAATAGTTTACTCTCAATTTTACTTTTCTTGACTAAATTTGACATTTTTTGATTTTACGAATTATTGACCTTATTTCTTCTTTTGTTTCAGCGAAAAGTTCTATTCGATAATTTTCAATTCCTAATTCTAGATATTTTTTTATGTTTTCTATATTGTCTATTTCTTCGTAATGAAATATATGTGTAAGATGGTTTTCTTTTCTTTCAGGTTTTAAAGGATAGCATTTATTGTTTCTGTCTTTTAAATAATATTTATCGTTTCTTTGGCAAATTTTACAAACTGGTTCTTTATTTTCAAAACGACTTAGTAAACAATGTTTTAGTACCATTACCTCTGGTCTGCCATATAAAAATAGTTCCAATTTTTCTACTTCGTTTGTATTTTCTATGATTTCTTGGATGCTTTTTAAATCATTTTCAATGGATAGTGTTATTCTATTTGCACCATTTTGAAGTAAGGCATTTATATTTGCACTATTTGCTACATTGAAATAATAGTCTGTGACTAATAGGTTCTTATTTCTGTATTTGTGTAAAGACCCTGTTTCTCCAAGGAGCAATCTTTCTTTTTCGTATTCTTTAAAATTTGATTGTACTCGAGGTAATCTTAAATAGATGCTTTTGTTATTTTTGTACTTTTGGTATAACGTTTCACTGGTTACATAAATTGTATTTACTTGTTCTTCTAAACAAGTTTTTAATTGTTCTTCGGTTCTTACTAGTACATTTAAGTTACCTTTTTTCTTTTTTTGTGTTTTTTCTTTTCGAACCTCTTTTCGTTTTTTTTCTAAAAAAGGATGAGGAATCATTGCTTCTTTTTGTTCTTGTAATTTTTGGATATTTTCTCTACGTAGTTGTTTTAGTGTACTCATTGGCAAAAATAAGTTATCGTCTTTTTTTATTTCTATTTTTTCTAGTATAAATGGAGTATCTCCTAAGCTATTTATTTTTTCTTCTATGATTTCTTTCGTTGTTCCTTGCTTGCTTGCTTTTTCTACTATTGGTCCTAGAGTAATACTTTTGTTTTTTTTGTCAAAAAATGTTATTTTTAGTGGCTTTCCTATATAAGCCTCTATTTGACAATTGATAGGTAATTTCTTTTCTTCTGTCTTTTCTAATCGTTTTACTAATTGATTATCCATCGTTTTTAAAACTTTTCCTTTTTTTGTTACCCCTATTTTGTTATCTACCAAACAAATGCTATTTTTAGGAATATGATTGGTTAGTAGTCCTTTTTCATTGTATAGGAAATTAACTATCATTCCTTTGTCTTCTTCTAGAAATCGAATTCCATCTTCCTGATTTATGTCTTCTGTTAGTTTTATTTTTATTTTTTCTTTGGTCATGCTTCGTACTTCTCCAAGAAGGATTCCTTGATGATTGGATGCACGACTATTCATAAGATTTTCATTGGTGTCTTTGAATAAGTGTCCTTTGGTGAACCCACGATTGTAGAGAAGCGCTAGTTCTTTTTTTTGTTGTTCTGTGATTTTAAGTTCTTTTTTTGCATTGTAATTATCGATTAAGGTACGATATAGTTTTGTTGTGAATGCAACATAGGCAGGACTTTTCATTCTTCCTTCTATTTTTAAAGAATAGATATTGGATTCCATGATTTCTTTTATATAATCGATGGTACAAAATTCTTTTGGACTTAATAGATAATTGCCTTCTGTTTCTATTTCTTTTTCCTCTTTCATGAGTGTAAAGGGAAGACGACAGATTCCTGCACAAGCTCCTCTGTTTCCACTTCGCTCCATAAGTAAACTGCTGAATAGGCATTGTCCTGAATAGGAAATGCATAAAGCACCATGTATAAAGGCTTCTATTTCTAAATTGGTATTTAAATTTTTTATTTCTTCTAAAGATAATTCTCTGGCAAGCACTACTCTTTTTATTCCTAATTCTTCTAATAGTTTTAATTGCTCTTTGTTATGGTTGTGCATTTGGGTGGAAGCATGGAGTTCTAAATTTGGAAATTGTTCATGAATGATTGTGATTAATCCTATGTCTTGCATAATCACCGCATCAACGTTGTTTTGATGAAGAAAACGAATGTAATGGATACAACTTTCTATTTCTGATTCATAAATCATGGTGTTTACAGTAACATAGATTTTTACGTTGTATAAGTGACAATATTTTATGGCTTTTATCATTTCTTCTTCTGAAAAGTTTTCTGCAAAAGCACGGGCTCCAAATTTTTTCCCTCCAAGATAAACTGCATCCGCTCCATTATGAACTGCTGCTTTTAAACTAGCAAAGTTTCCAACAGGAGATAATAATTCTTTTTTTATCATATTTTCCACTTCTTTTGAAAAAATTATAACAAAAAAAGAAAGAATTTGCTATTTTCTTTCTTTTTCTTCTGGTTTGTCAATATTTTTATCGTACGATATATCGCTGATTTGATAAGTTCGATTTTTAGAAATGAAACTTAATAATGAGGTGGATCCCCAACCGAGTACTGCTAATATAAAGAAGTAGATGACTCCAAACATTGTAAATTTTGGTTCTGATTTGGTGAGTAAGCTTATTATACTTGCTCCTGCACTCATGCTGGTTACTATAGTCAAACTATTGATAGATTTGCTTGTAACATCCGATTTTAAACCATTGAATAGTTTTTGAGCAGAAGTGACATAAGTTTGGGTCATATCCCATAAATACTTAATGTAATCAAGTGTATCTTTTAAAGTTTCAAAACGGTATCCAGAGATAGCTAAGAATTCTGTAAGTTCTGCATCATTTTTAGCAATTCGTTCTCGAGTTCCAATATAGGTTCCCATTTGGTTGATTCTTCCATCAATTAAATTGATTGTTTTCGCGTATCCTTCTAGTTTTCCATTGAATTTAACAATGTCTGCTCCTTTTACATTTGCTTGTTCTTTAACACGATCAATTTTCTCCCATATTACACGATGCAAATTCAAATAACGATGAAGTTGTCCTTTGAATTCACGTATAAAAATTTGTTCTTCAATGTATTTTTCAATTTTGTCTAAAGATTGTTTTTTGTTGTTGATAAAATAATATTTGTCTCCTCTTACTACATCGTATTTCGGATTACTAAATTCAAAATATTTTTGTTTTTCTGTACGAGATAATAAAACCGATATATCGTCTTTGGTTACATTGTCACAAATGATAAAATACGGATATACGGTTTCAATATTGGCAAGCTCTTTTGGCACAGGAGCTCCTAGACTAAATAAATAGGATAAGGCTGGTGATAGTTTATTTTCATAATAGTCTGTGACTTTATCAATGTCTGCAAACAAAGTATCTTCAGACACTTTACGATTGTTTAAGGAAATCAGTCCGTCTTCGTAAATTTTTACAGCAATGTCAAAAGCCGTAGTGAATTCGATATACTCTTCTCCTGAAACGCCATAGACAATTTTTCCTATTCCTAAATTTTTATGAAGTTCGTCTAGTTTTTCTTGTTCTAAGCCCAACTTAGAAGATTTTGCTCTTAAAAAATCATAGATTTCTGTAAGTTGCAACATGGTTCTTTGAAACCATCCACCGATATAAACATTTGTTATTTTCATTCTTTTGTCACTCCTCTTCTTTTTTTATTTCTAAGCTAAAAAATGTTGCATCATCTGCTACAAAACCAAATCTTTTATAACATTCATGAGCGGGGACGCGAAAATTCCGACTCCAAAGTTTAATTGCACAACACCCTTTTTGTTTACATATTGTTTTTACCGCTTCTAACATATGTGTTGCTATGTGGTGTCCTCTATAATCCGGTTTTACACAAACATGATTTAGTATAGCAAAGGTATCCATTCCATCAAATATCGTTTTTATAATAGCAATCCTGGTATGAGCTATAATTTTATTGTCTACCATCCCTATTAGATAAACTTGGTTAGGGTCCTTTATCGTTTCATTAAAAATAGTTGTTGCTTTATCCAGTGATGTATTTTCATCAAAACATTCATTACATAAATCTACTATCCCTGGGATATCCAAACTTGTAGCAAGTTTAAATTTAATTTTCATGTGATAACTCCTTTTTATTTTTCCTTATTTTAAGTGTAACATAAGTTTTCTTTTTTTCAAATTTAAATTTATTCATTTTATTTCTCTTGACGTTAAATGACTTGCTCCTGTTTGATAATTAATTTCTACTCCTTCTTGCACATTGTAAATATAGACATGAAATTTTATTCCTTTTCCTTTATCTTCTATCGATTGTGCTTCCATTTCTACACCACTTGCTACTAAGTTGTTTTTTTCAAATATGGGAGTGACACGATATAGTACATGATTGTTGGTCGTTTTTATATATTCTGCTACTTGATTTTCAAAGGGTAACATTCCTTTGGTGTTCATATCTCTTGTGCAGGTTATTAAATTATTTTTATTAGCGTTCTCTCCTGTTAATTGGTAGCCAATTAGGTGACAACGATTGTATAAGTATTTGCCGTCAATGAAGTCATATTTTATTGTCTGCCATCCACTTGGTTTTATCATTCCTATGCTTTCTCTTTCTTCTGTTGGCATTAAATCTGTACTGATATTTGCATACGCTACTCCACAACGATTAAGTTCATCCAATTCGCTATATTTTTCAAAAGAAGTGATCGTGAAATCTTCTTCTTTAAAGTTGGGCTCATTGTTATTTACTACTACATATGGATCATTTTCATAAGTAGGTATTTCTTCCAAGGAATAAGAAGGTATTATTTTTTCTGGTTCTTTTTTGTTATAAATGCCTGTTACACTTATTCCTATCAGTACTACCAAGGTAACTATTACATTTTGTGGGCTTCTTTTTTTCTTTCTTCTTGCCATATTTATTCCTTCTTTTTTCTATTTGTATTCTATCTAACTTCATTATAACAAGAAAAAGTTTATTTCAATAAAAAAAGAAAATTTGATGACATCTAATTTTCTATTTCTTTACATACATCTATCCATTCTTTATAATTTGAAGCACATTCTAATTCTTCTAGTGTTAATTTTACAGCGCTATTTCCACTTCCACATGCAGGATAAACATAAGAAAAACGTTTTAGAGAACTATCTAAATAAACGGAAATATTTTCTTTTATCCCAAAAGGACAAACTCCACCGACAGCATGGCCGATTTTTTCTTCTACTTCCGAAAAATTAATCATTTTTGCTTTTTCATGAAATGTTTCCTTAAATTTGGCATTGTCTATTTTTTGATCTCCTGCTGTTACAATGAGAATTGGTTTTTCTTCTACTAAAAAAGCTAACGTTTTTGCTATTTCTTTTTTTTCACAATTTAAAGCAATGGTTGCTTCTTCTACGGTTGCAGAAGAAATCGAAAATTCTCTTATTTTTTCTTCTAAATGATATTTTTTTAAATGTTCTTTTGCGTTTATAAATGACATCTTTTCTCTACTTCTTTCTTTTTTTCATTTATTATAATAACACTTTTTCTTAAAAATTTATAGTAAACCAAAAAAAGATGCTTTCGCTTGGAATAGAACCTTTAAATACATACTTTCCACTTCCAAGTTTCGCCACAAAAAAGTTCGCGGTATCTTGGTATATACTTTCATTTAAATAAATATCTAATGGACCACTGGATTCTTCATACGATGTATCTAAATATATTTCACTCTCTATGATATTTTTATTTATTTTGGTAGGTTTTTCACTCAATTTTTGTAAGTCTTCATTGTTATAATGAATCATAAATGAAAAAGATATGGTATTGAATAAATCATCCATTCCACTGATTGTGAAATTAATAAGTGGTATATATACTTCACCTAGTCTTTTCCCATCTTTGTATGTAACATTCATTATTGAATCAAAATAATATTCCAAATACGCATTTTTTAAGTCTTTATTTTGGTAAGTAAATATATTTAAAAAAGTTAAAGAGTTTATTCTAAAAACCTTGGAGGCTTCACTTCGAATTTGTCAAATTTTTTTTAGAAAAGCGCCAATAGTTTTGGTAAAAATAAAAATACTCCTATTAAAAAAGTAGCGATAGCACAAACAAGAACACTTCCTGCTGCTATGTCTTTGGCAAGTTTTGCTTTTTCATTTTTTTCTGGCATTGCAATGTCAACGATTGTTTCTATTGCTGTATTTGTCATTTCACTACCAATTACTAGTGCAAAGCAAACAATACAAATCATCCATTCTATCCAAGATAATTTTAAAACAACACCAAATAAAATAACTAGACACATGATACTAATATGTATTTTCATATTTCGTTCCGTTTTAAATGCGGAAGCAATTCCTGTAAAGGCATATTTAAAACTATTGATTAATTTTATAACGTTTGTTTTAAAAGAAAATGCTTGGTAAGCTTTGCTAAAAAGAAATAAATAGCCAATTGCACATAAGTATCCTGCTATTACATCTGATGCATAATGTACTCCTAAATAAATACGACTATACCCAATTAACAAGATAAGAAGCGTTGCACCAATTAATAATTTTCTTTTTGTTTTTTTTGATGTAAGTTGTTTGTATACTAATAAAGTTAGAAATCCATAAAAGGCTACACTTACCATTGCATGTCCTGATGGAAAACTATAACCACTTACAGAAATAAGAGGACAAACATTGGGACGATTTCTTTTTAATATACGTTTTAGAATTTGATTTAAGAAAACTATACCACTTACATTGCAAAGGATTCCTATTTTTTGTTTTTTGTTCTTTAACAAGACAAGCAAAAAAAACGTGAGAGGAAGAATAACAAAAGAACTGCTTAAATAAGTGATTCCTTTCATACAAAATGTTAAAATAGCATTTTTATAAAAGCTTATTCCATTGTATATAATTTTATCAATTGTATTTATTTCATTTGTAAATATTATCCTAGACAGAAATAAAAAAGCAAGAAAACAAAGGAGTGTGATTCTTAAAAAAATCTTTTTCTTCTTTTGTTTTGTTTTCATTGCCTTCCTCTTTTCTCTTTATTTTATTATTATGCGCTATCTAGAAGAAGCAATACAAAAAGAACTATTTTTTAGTTCTCGCAATTTATTTACTTATACTTTTTTACTCTAAGACAAATATTTTTAAATTAAAACTTATTTACATTTTTTTATTTTCAAAGTTTTCTGTATTATTATAGTAATTAATATTTTGAGCAAATTGTAAATTAGCTTGTTCTTTCATAATTTCAATATAATCTTTCTTATTTTTAATAGCTATTTGATACATAGTTTGTTCTAATTCATATTCTTCTACTTTTCTACATTCCTCTGCAGTTAGAGACCAACTTGATATATCTTTCAGTCTTTTTTGTTCTTCACTTATTGCTCTTTTCTTTTCTTCATAATATGCTATTTCTGCAAATGCTCTTACTACATCTTGTTGGATTTGAGTAGTTGCTCTCGTTCTATTATTTATTACGTATTCTTGTTTTGCTTTTTCTCCTCGTAATTCTATTCTTTTACTTACTATTTGTAGTAGTACTTGTCTATAATCTTTTTCTTCTAGTTTTTTTTCTAATTCTTCTTGTTCCTTTTTTAATCCTTCCAATTCTCCGTTAACTTCGTTTCTTCTTCTTTCTTCTTCTGTTTTTGGTTGTTTTCTACTATTTATATATTCCTCTTGTGTTTGTTTGTTTAAAAGACTAGCATATTTCTTTTCTGATATTTTTAACATTTTTGTTAAATCATCTTGTTCTAATTCATATTCTTCTACTTTTCTACATTCCTCTTCAGTTAGAGACCAACTTGATATACCTTCCAGTCTTTCTTGCTCTTCACTTATTGCTCTTTTCTTTTCTTCATAATATGCTATTTCTGCAAATGTTCTCACTACATCTTGTTGGATTTGAGTAGTTACTCTTGTTCTATTATTTATTACGTATTCTAGTTTTGCTTTTTCTCCTCGTAATTCTATTCTTTCACTTTCTATTTGTAGTAGTACTTGTCTATAATCTTTTTCTTCTAGTTTTTTTTCTAATTCTTCTTGTTCCTTTTTTAATCCTTCCAATTCTCCGTTAACTTCGTTTCTTCTTCTTTCTTCTTCTGTTTTTGGTTGTTTTCTACTATTTATATATTCCTCTTGTGTTTGTTTGTTTAAAAGACTAGCATATTTCTTTTCTGATATTTTTAACATTTTTGTTAAATCATCTTGTTCTAATTCATATTCTTCTACTTTTTTATCTTCTTCTGCAGTACTTACCCAAAATGATATATTTTTCAGTCTTTTTTGTTCTTCGCTTATTGCTCTTTTCTTTTCTTCATAATATGCTATTTCTGCACATATTCTCACTATATCTTTCTGGATTTGAATAGTTGCTCTTGTTCTATTATTTATTATGTATTCTAGTTTTGCTTTTTCTCCTCGTAATTCTATTCTTGCACTATATAATTTTATTTTTTCATTAGAATCTTCCGAATTGTTAATTTTTATATTTATATTATCTATTCGTTCATTAATATATTTTAAAAATACATTATTTTTTTTTAATTCTTCAAAATCAAACGGTGTTGATTGTACTAGATTATTGATAATTAATTTATATTGTTGCAAGTATTGTATAGCATCAAATTCATTGTATTCGCATGCATCTGATTTGTATTTATCTATCTTTTCTGTATGATTCTTTGCTTTTATCAGCAATAGTTCTAATTTTTTTTGATAGGTAATTGCATCATTTATTTTATTTTCAAAAACCATTATTAACATATTATTGAATTCTTGCTTTAACAATTCTACTTGTTCTTGTTCGGAAATACAAAATTTTCTTATTTCCTCTATTTTTAATTGCTTTTCTACAAATTGTTTGGCTTCTACAATGTTTTTTGGAATTTCACTTATTTGACTTTGTATTTTTGCAATTATTTGTTCTAACTCCTCTAATTCTAGTTGCATAGATAACTTTTGTGCTTCTTTGTGTAAAACTTTAAATTTATTTACATGCACTTTTAATAAATTTATAAGAATCTCATAGTTTTTTTTGTATAATTCTTCATTTAAAATATCACTATAAGCTTTTAAAACTAGATTATCAATTGCCTCAGATACTTTCTCATCAATTTGAAAAGAATTTTTCTTTTCCATTGCAAATGCTTCCTTAATAGCTTTTTTTCTAGTAGCTTCCATTTCTTCATTTGAATAATTATTGAAATTAGGAGAAGTTGTACTTTTTTTCTCTTCTTTTTTTTGGTTATTTATTTCATTATTTGTATTTGTGGTTGTATTCAATCTTTTTTTATATTCTAAATCGTATTTTTCTCTTTTTACTGGGTTTGATAAAATTTCATATGCTACATTTATTTCTACAATTTTTTTTGGATAAACTTCTTCAAATCCCGGATGTACGTCCGGATGAAACTCTTGTACTAATTTCCGATATGTTGACTTAATTTTTTTAATATCGCTATCATATGAAATTCCTAATAATTTGTAGTAGTCACACCACTTGATTTCCCATGATTCTTTTACTTTCATACGATTTCCCCCTTATATAGCTTCCCTTTTTATTTTTTGTTTAATCTTAATGTAGTATCATCATCTGTTAGATTTGGCGTATTTTCTTTTCCAGTCGTTAATAAATAATGAGCATCAATTTTCTTACTCCAATCGTTTGTAACTTTTCCATTTAATCTTAATTGTTTAATTACTTCATTTGCTGCATCAATTACTAATTGAACTCCATCCATATCTTTGCTAAAATTTCTAGCTCGATTTTTCGGAATTCCTATTTTTGTTGCTAACTTTATCGCTTCAATTCCTTCAGCAAGTAAGAAAAATTCTCTTCCTTTTGCTAATTGGCTTTCAATAAGCGTTTTTAATTTTTCTGCAGCACCATATTTACTTTCATTATCTTCACCATCTGTTTCCATCAAGAAAAATACTTTTTCATTTGCATTTGGATATTTGGCGTCGAAATTGTTAATTTCCTCAATGGCAGTGTCATATAGTCTTGTATATCCAGATGTGTATATTGATATAGGTTTTGCATCTTTTGCTAATATATCGTTGTGTTCTTTTTTTGCAATACTATTAAATAAAACAGTTGTTATTCGAACATTGTAATTTTTTTGTTCATCTAACAATTTAACAATTGCTTGTTCGGTGGCAAGTTCTGTACCAGCCATAGACTGACTAATATCTAGTAACAGAATTGCATGCACTACTTGGCGCATTTCTGATGCAACAGTATCAATGTTTTCATAAACCATAGCATCGATATTTCCTAGTACATCTGTATAATCAATACTATCCGCTAAATCTGCTAAAGATGTATCTTCACTTAATGTAAGACTATTCTTATCTTGTATTTTCATATTTTCCAATTTCTCACTTAAATTCATAAAATTCTCCCCTTTGCTTTAAGTAATGTTTTTTATTATAACCCCCCCCCCGACTTTTTGTCAAATTACAAATTATGATGATTGTCAATAGATAATCAAAAAAAGAGACATGTCAAAAAAATTTTAGTGAAAAACTAAAATAAATAACCAATAAAGAAAAACTTTATTGCTAGAAATAGTATGAATTTTTATTTTGTTAGTCAAGGTTAAAAGAACTCACGATGTTCGCCCTTGACTAACTTTTTATAAATTAAAAATCTATAAAATTCTCTAGCTTTTTTACTAAGTATTTTTCTGGTACTCCTCATATTTTTTAAAATAGATTATCGCTCACATACTAAACTTATTTACAAAAGAAAAGACTGTTGACTTTATTTGTCAACAGTCTAAAGAAATAGGTGTTCCCTATTTCTTTTTATTATTTTTTGTATTTGAATTTTTATTTTCTTCTTTTTTTGTTTCTTTTTGTACTTTTCCAAGTAATTCTTCTATTTTTCTTTGAGTTTCTTGATGTTTTACATTAACAAATGCTAATATTATTCCTGTACCAATTGTAATGAATACAAAATTCCAAATTATGCTTGTTGAACTACTTCCCCCAGTTGTTTTTTTCTCTTCCTTTTTCATTTCGTTCATAACATCGAACTTGTCTTTGCTATCGTATTGCTCTTTGATTGCACTTTTTATTTGCTCATTATAGTTTTCTGTATAACCTACAAATGTTTTATCTCCAATGACAATAAATGGTACACCGCCTACACTTTCGTCTAAAAAGTTGGCTACTTTTTTCATTAATTTAGAATTATCAGAATTGTTCCATATTTCATAAGCTTGTAATTTGAAATACTCTCCATATTCAGGAACGATACTTGCTAAATATTCTAGAAATTTATGACAATATCCACATGTTTCTCCCATAAATAAATAAATGGTTGTTTGTTTGTCACTTTCTTTGTAATTTTTCAAATCTGCTTCTATATTTACAGCTTTTAGCGTTTCTTCTAAATTTGTTGCTTTTTCAGCAGCACGTATTTGGAATGGACATAACATAACGATTAATAATGCTATACCAATGATTTTCTTTTTCATTTTAACTCCTCCTTGTGTAAATCTGTATTACACTTTTTTATTTCTCATTTATTATACACAATTCCATTAAAAAAAGCAATTTCTATTCAAAATAACAAAATTTGTCTATTCTTTTTGATGGCATTTTTTATTGTTACTACTAGCACATTTTCGTTTTTTAATATGTTTTACTTCAACTATTGTTAAGAAGATTGAATAAAAAATAAGCATTATTCTGCTTTTATAATGCTTGTATATAGATTAAAAAAAATCAAGAATTACTTCATTGCTCTCCATTTCTTTCTTCATCAATAATTGGTTTTATTTCTTTGGCATGTTTTTTTTTCATCCACTGCTTTCCATAATCTATTATTTGTATAAAACAAATGGTTGAGAAAACAACTGCTATGTACTGAATCATACTATTTTTTACTAGAATAGATTCTAAATGAATTTTTTTGGCAATAAAACGATTCACAACTATAAAAAATGGATGCAAAATATAAATCCAAGTGGCTAAATTTCTTTGTTTTGAACTGGTACGATTTTTGATTTGGATAAGAAATAAAAATAATAGGTAACTTAGTGTAATTAAACTAATGTACATACTACTATGTTTTTGTTTTTCATAAAAATATAAAAGTGTTCCTTCTACTATTAATAAAATAAAATTTAAAACTAACAACACTTTATGTTTGTTTTCTATTTTGATTTCTTTTTGTGAAATTAAATACCCGATTCCTAAAAAGATTGGAGTATAAAATATTCCATTTCTAGTGTAATCAAACAAAGAAAAGATAAAGTGATAAATAGGTTCTAGGAAGGAAATATCTTTTATGAAACCATAATAACTATCTCCAAATAAACCTATACTATATAAAAGAAGAAAACTACTTATTTTTATTTTGTTATTTTTTATTTTTAATAGAAAATAAGTTATCCAAAGTCCTAATAGTAAAGCTGGGAAATACCATAGATGATAAAACGTTCCGTTGATAAAAATATCTTTTAGAATCCCTATCCAACTTGTGTTAGTAAAATAATGGTTATAGAGATTTAATGGGAGAAAAATGAGTATGCTTATTGCATATATTTTGGCAATTTTTAAAGTATATTTTTTGAGTGTCTCTTTGTTTTTTAAGGAAGCAGGTATTATAAAATAGCCTGTTACCATTAAAAAAAATGGTACAGCAATTCGAAATAATACTCTTGTTATTATATAATCTATATTTTCATTGATGGTTGTTAATGGATAGGTATGAATCGCTACGATCATCAGTGCTGCTATGATTCGAAAAGTGTCAATGGTTATTTTCTTTTTCATAAAATCTCCTCTTTATTATTATGAAACATTCTTTTTCATTTATTATGTTATCTTTTTTAACTAAATTTTTCAATATCATCAATATTTGCAGCGAAATAAGGTAACTCTTTCTCTTTTTCTTTTAAAAATAAGACAAAGTCTTTGTCAAAATGAAATTTACGTTGGAATGTATCCTGTGATGTAATTGAGTTTTTTGCATGCATACCAGCTTCACTTTTTAGTTTTCCACCTTGTTCGTTAAGGTCAAAAGATATCGTTTGCAATGCTTTTTCAATCCAATATTCTTCTCCGTTTGCAAAAGTAAAGATTTTCTTTTCTAATTCTGTAAATTCGTTTTTTAATTTTATATTTAAGTAAGGCACTTTTAAGGTATCACCTTTGGTAAATGCTTTTGTTTCTGTTTTACTTTTTTCTTCTACTTCATCCCATATTTCTTTAAAGTTCGTTTTTTCTGCTCCTCGAAGAAGTATGATTTCTTCGTCTTCTTGCGTTTTTAACAAGATGGCAAATTCGTTTTCATTGTTATAATAAAGAACATTTACTTGGTTATATGTTTCTTCATTTGTACTATTATCGATTCCAAAATATTTTACATTTTTTGTGTTTTTAAAGTTTCCTTTTTCTAGTTTTGTAAAGACTTTTGGAAATTGAAATTCCTTTTTCAACATGGTATATAAAAAGTAATCTTCTGTTTTTCCTTCTGTCCATTCAAAATCGTCTAAAATGGTACTGGTTTCGTTCCATTTCTTTTTTATTTCTTCTTCAATTTCTTTTTTTAAGTCTAGTGTTGCTAGTCCATATTTTTTTATATAACTACTTTCTTTTAAATTGTCTTTCGTAAAGGTTCCTTTGTTTAAATTTTCTATGCTTTGTGTTTGTGGATGGAATACTATTTCTTGTTTGACAATTTCTTCTTTTAAATCATTCCATAGCAAGTTGAATGTTCCACACCAAATGGAATTTTTTGTAATGTTGTCTTCTAATGAAAGTACTACATCGATGTCACTTGGATGATATTCCTGTTTTTTTATTTCTTTGAATGTATAAGCTCCTATTACCATTACCAATAAAAGTGCTCCTAGAATTGGTTTGATTCTTTCTTTTTTCATTTTTCTTTTCCTTTCTTTTTTTCATTATATCATAACTAAAAGACTCTATTTAAAAGTACAGGTGCCTTGATTTTCTTTAAAATACTCTTCTATCGCTTTTATTAAAGATGCAGCTTTGTTATACGTTTTTGCATTTATTTTTTCTTCTATGAATGTACTTCCTCCTGCCATACGAATAATGTTGTTTTTATCGTATTCAATTTTATAGGTATATGTTTCGTTATTTATCTTACATTCTATATTTGTTTCTGTCATTTCACCTTTTTGTTTTAAAAAATAGTTTCCTCCAAAGCTTAATACGATAACGAATAGTATCACCATTCCGAGTCTTTTTAAAATGGTTGATCCCCATTTGTTCGTATTTTTTTTCTTTTTTAATTGTTCTTTTTCTTCTAATTTCATTTTTCTTCTTCTCTTTTCTTTCGCTATTTGTTTCTTTTATTTTATCAAATTCTTTCTGAAAATGTCATATTAAAAAAATAAACTTTTTATCGTTTATTTCGTTTTATTTTTTCTTTGTTTCTTCTTCCAATTATGGAATGACGATTTATTATTTTTTCAATTTCTCCACCTAAATAAAAATTATCTCTTCCATCTGTTAATATTTCGATTTTATTATCATTTTTTCTTGTAATAATAGCATAAGAATCTATTCTTTTTTTTATATTGAATATTTTCTTCTCTATGATTAATATATTTCATGTGTACCTCCACTTTTGTTTAATCTAAACGATATACTTACTAACACTAATTCTTGTTTATATAATCATAAATATCTTTCCAATTATCAAAGGATATTATTGTGCTATCTTTTACTTTGTACTTATTGAATAATATTGTTTTTATTCCACATTTTTCCACATCTAAACAATTACTAATATTATCATCTATAAATAAATCTATTTTTTCTTGTCTACAAATTTCACCTTTTTTTCTAGCATTGACAATTAATTTATCATAATAAATATTGTTTTTTTTTAACCATATTTCACTTTGTTTATATGGATTATCATGAAATTCTAAATCTCTTGCTGTAATAATTATTATTTTATGACCAGCTAAATGAAGTGATTCTATTATTTCGGAAGTAAAGGATCTTGGATTAGCGTTGTCAGTAATACTTTCTTGTATGTCTCTTAAAAAATATTTCAGTTCTTCATAATTGAATCCAAATATTTTTTGATATTTATTACCATCGTTGTTATAATCTATAGATTCAAAATATTGAGTATTTATTGTTTTACCTAAACTTTTTGCAAAAATATGTGCCGCATTCATTAAATCATCTTCAATATCAGTAAGTGTGTTATCTATATCAATTCCAATTCTCAAATTTATCACCTTGCTTTCAAATTTTTATTTCTAAATAATTTTTTCCATAATCAATTGTATCAAATATTTAAATACTTTTTCATACTGTATATTTTTACATTTTTAATTCATATTGTCATTAAACCATTATGCATAAATTACAATAGGATATGAGAAAACACCACAAAATCTTGTAATCCTTATAAATAAAGATTTCTAGATAATTTTTCGTGCACCACGAAGTATTTCGCAATTGCGTAAATTTGGACAACAATATTCCACATTCCCATTTGGAAACACTTTGTCTGGATACCCCAACACGCTCTGCTAATTCCTCTTGTGATATTTTTTTACTAGCTCGTAGTTTTTTTAAATTTTCACCAAAATTCATTAGATTTCCTCCTTTTCTAGAAGAAGTGTATTCTTGTTTACTATTTATCTCTACCAACTTTCGGTTGCATGGTTTCCTTTTTGCGAATTTTTTTAATTCCTATTCGGATTTGTGTATCCATTTCTGTCATTTGTAATGTCTCCACTTCCATTTATGGGAATGGTATCTCCTAAATAGGTTGGTTTGGGTTTTAAGATACTATAAAAAAAGTCTTTGTTTCTAGCAATAATTTCTCTTAATTCTCTTTTGCTTTGACCAGCATACACTCTTAAGTCGGCTGGTATTCCTATTGCTTCTAGTCCAAGTTGATTGGCAATGTATAAAGCTCGATACAAATGGTATTTTTGAGTGACAATGATTATTTTTTTTACGCCAAAAATTTCTTTTGCTCGATAAAGACTTTCATAGGAAGAAAAACCTGCATGATCCATAAAGATTGCTTCTGAAGGAATTCCTTTTTCGATAGCAAAGTTTTTCATCACATTTACTTCATCGTAGTATTTGCTTCCATGGTCTCCACTCATTATTATTTTTTTTGCTGCTTTTTTTTCATATAGAGAAATTGCTTTTTGTAGTCGATCTTCTAGCATCGGACTGGGAGAGTTTCTATAAATGCCTGCCCCTAAAACCAAAATGGCATCATAATTTTTTACTTTTTCATCGAAAACAATTTGATTTTTTGTTGTTATTTTTACTATTTCATTGATAGAAATAAGAAATAACATTCCTATTCCAATTAGAATTCCTAGACTTATTCCTACTTTTTTTAATCTTTTTTTCATTTTCTACTCTTTCTAGTTTTTGATTTTATTTTCTATCCATTCGGTATACTCTTCGATTCCATTTTTTGATTTGTTTTTCTCAAGTGTTTTTTTGGCAAGCGTTATATTGTCTGTAATGAGATTGTCTACTTTTAAATCAATCATCTTTTGCATTTTTTCTTCTGTATTGATTGTCCATGCAAATATTTTTTTATTTTCTTTATGAATACGCTTGACTAAATTTTCAGTGATGCTAGAAGCTTCTATGCTAAAGTGGTCAGCAGAAGTTAATTTTGTTATATCTCCATAAGCAAAGCTCATTACATAAAGTGTTGTTATGTTGCTATCTTCTTTTTTAACGTTTTCTAAAACGCTGTAAATTTGAGAGGCAATGACACAATTTTCTTCAAATTTTGCTTCTTTTATAAGAGTGATTACTTGTTTTTCAAATTCTATTTCGTTTCCATTTGGCTTTAATTCTATGTTTAGTTTGATTCCGTTTTCTTTGGCAAAGGTAAGAACCTCTTTTAATAAAGGGATTTTTTCTTCTTTAAATTCATCACTTAAAAAACTTCCTATATCTAAACTCGCTATTTCTTCATAGAGTACTTCCCATGTATATTTGTTGATTCCTGTTGTTCTTTTTAAATTGCTGTCATGCATAACAATTATTTCTCCATCTTTAGTTTGTTGTACATCGAGTTCTATCCAATCTGCTCCAAATTCTTTAGCACCTTGAAAAGCTTTCATGGTGTTTTCTGGATATTCTTTGGATGCACCTCGGTGAGCAGTTATTTCTATAGAATCTATTTGTTTTTTTGGAAGTTTTATTTCTCCTGTGTAGATTCTATAAGTAAATATGGTCCCTACAATAAATGCAATTGTACATAAAACGATGGTTCCTTTTTTTATTCGGCGATTTTCTTTACTTTCTCCTTTTTCTTCTATATGTATGTGATTTATTTTTTCTTGTTTTTCTATTTTGTGAAAATAGTAAAGAACACTAATGGTTGCATAGCTTAGTGGAGTTGCTAAAACCATCATTAAAAGCGAGGTTGCTAGAACAAAACTTCCTATCAAAGTAGTTGTTATACTTTTTAATAGTAATTCTTTTTGTAAAACATGGTCTAAAAAAAGAATAAGGGTTATTCCTAACATTAAAAATAAAATATAAGATAAAACATTTATTAGTTGAATTAGAAATAAAGTGAAAACGTCTTTTATATGTTTCTTTTTTCCTAAAACTTTACTTTTTCGTCTTGCTTCTTTGAAACTACAATTTTCTAATAAAAAGTAATGAATGGCATACATCCATTTTAAAAGTAGAATCGTAAAAAATAAAAATAATGCTATAGCGAAACAAAACCATTCTTTGTTTTTTACTATGTATTCTAAAATGAATTCAGGAATGGGTATGGTTGAGATAAAACTAGAAGATATTCCGATAGGTATGAATGGGATAAGAAATAAAACAAGAAATGCCATAGGAATATTTTTGATTCGTATAACATCTTGACATTTTTTTAATGAAATACGTACAGCATCGATGGTTTTTATTTTTTTGTTGTTCCAAGAACTATCTAAAATAATTATTATGGTAGTAATATCAAAAAGTGTGTAGCACATCATTAAAAGAATTAGAATCAATAGTAAGAGAATGGTTAGAGGATTTAGAAAAAAGGCAGGAATATTTTCTAGTGTTAAGTATTGATATCCTCTAATGTCCATAATTAAGTTAAATAATTTTAAAAAGAAAGGAGTAAATAGAAAAATAGTACATAGTTTAAATATACTTTCAAATATAATTAACGTTTTACTATTGATTTTAATCATTTCCATTACTTTTTTTACTTTTTTCATAAAAATAAACTCTTTTCTACTTTTATATTTATTTTACCTTTCTTGTTCTTTTTTGTCTATTTTTTTAGTGCAAAAGAAAAAAGACAATTTTGCCTTTTCTCTTATTTAATTTCAATTTGTTTTCTTTCCATTTCTTTTTGTTCTTCTTTTATAGGGATTTCTATTTTTAGTAACCCTTCTTTAAATTGTGCTTCGATTTCTTCTTCTTTTATAGTATCTCCAATATAAAATTTTCTAGAACATTCGCCAAAAAATCGCTCTTGATGAAGAAATTTTTCTTCCTCTTTGTTTTCTTCTTGCTTTATTTCAGCATGAATTTCTAAATAACCATTGTTTAATGATAAGTTAATGTTTTCTTTGCTGAATCCTGGTAAATCAATAGCAATTTCATAACTATTTTTCTTTTCTATTATATCGGTTTTCATGAAATTTTGTTCTCTTTTGGTAAAGAAATCATCATTTCCAAAAAAATTATCGAATACATCATAATTGTTTTTTCTAGGTAGTAACATCATACGAATCCTCTTCCTTTCTTTTTTCTATTTCTAAAGAGTAATCGTTAGTAAACTTTTCGTTATACCAATTTTTTATTAAGGAAGCATATATTCGCTTCCCTATTTTTATTGTATCCAATTTTTTTTATTTTATGCTTTTCTTTTTTGGTAAATCTTTACATGTTGCTAAAATAATTTCTTGTATTTTTTCTTTTTCTTCTAGGTCTTCTATAAAATACATAGATTTTGCTCCTTCATAGGGAATTTGTTCTTCTAAATGAAAAAGTTCATTGCTTTTGGTTTTTTTTATTAACAGTCGATTGTTGTATAGACCTCCAAATAAAATATCGTTATAATATAAAAGATATTCTCCCATCATTGGATGGCATTTTATTGGTTGTAATTCTTGTAGTTGTTCTAATACAAAGTCTTTAAAGTCATTCGTGGTTCGCATTTTTTTCTTCCTTTTTTTTTATCTTCTATCTTTTTTAATAGATACTCTTGGAATATTTATAAACTACTTTTGGAATAGGTCCTATTTGATTATTTTTCTCTAATTTTAAAACATGTAGAAATGTTTCTGCACTTTCTTTCATATTCATATTTATGGCTTCACAATCTGTTATATCATTATAGGCATTTAAAGTTATTTGAAATTGTTTTTCTTTTCCCTCATCCTCTTTTGAGGACAATATTATATCTCCTTTTTCTAGAAATAAAAAATAATCTTTACAAATCATTTCTAGAGACCACAGAAAAGATTCTTGATAGAAAACTTTCTGGTTGCTTAGAATCTCATTTGGATAACTTGCATTCGCTATTGTCCCTAATATTTGCTCTATGTAATCAAAAGTATTCATTTCTGGGTGTTCTACTATTGTATTCGTTAACTCACAATAAATTTTTCCCATGCAAACTAAAGCCATATCATATAATTCGATACGTTTCTTATGATAAGGAAAACTCGCATATATATCTGTAAACCTTGTTAACGCCTTTAATTGATAAAATCCCAATTTTGATTCTATAAAACTTTCTCCTAATTTGTTAAATTCTTTTCTAAATATCATTTGAAAATAGTTCAAATGTACTTTCTCTTTTTGTTTCATTTAAAAACACATCCTTTTTTGGTGTTATTATACACACTATTCTTTTTTAGTCAATTTTTCTTTTTTTATGTGAAATAAAATTTGTTAGAAGAATAAAACCTATTGAAAATAGTAGTACTATTCCCATATTTAATAAAAGTGGCTTTATTCCTTCTAAATTGATAGTTTCTAAAGTTTTTATACTTTCGTTGTTTTTTATAAAGTAAAAAGACGGCAAAAGATGTGCTATTTTTAAAACGACATTTGGTAGCATTTCCATAGGGACAAAGGCTCCACATAGAAAACTTGATCCTAAAGCAATCACATTTACAATTCCATTGATTGCATTTTTATTCATGACTAAATTGCTTAGTAAGAAAGCTATTGTTAAAGCACAGAATGTAAATATGAAAGCATTTACTATATAAAGAAGTCCATGTATAGAAAACATGATGTTACCAAGAAGTAGAATACTTAATCCTATGTAAATGAGCCAAAGTGTGAATGCAAATACACCATTGGAGAGTAATAATTTTAAATTCAATTCTTTTTCTTTTGTTTTACTTATGATTGTACGTTTTTTTATTGCTTCCTTTTTAAAGCTGGTAAGTAGTAAACAAATCACATAAATACAACCAGCAAGAGTACAATAATTGGTAAAGTTAAAGTAAAAACTTGCTTTTTCTAGAGCAGAGTTGTCTAATTGAGAAGTCATTTCCATTTCTAATTCTTGATTTAGAACCTCATTGATTTTATTTATTATTTCATTCTCGTCTGTTTCTAATTCATTATATATATTTGCTATTTTGTAATATCTTTTTAACATCATTTCTGCAAGAGAAGCATGGTAACTATCTGTACTTTTTACTTTTATTTCTGGGTATTGATGATTTAAGAAATCCTTTCTAAAATTTTTAGGAATATAAATAATATAACTTACATCTCTATAAAATAGTGCATCATTTCTTTTTTCTTCTGTTGGTTCGATTTCTTTATTGTTGCTATTTTGCTCTAAGTATTCGATTAGATTTTTTGTGATTCCTTTTTCTTCGTCTTGATTAACAATTAGTATATCTGGTTTTGTTTCTTGAAATGACATTTGCTGATTTTCTGTTTGTAAGTTCATTCCTCCAAAGAATATTAAAAAAATAGTGTATAAAAGAATGGGAGCTTTGCATTTATTTACTATTTTTATATATGTTTTAAATATTGTCATATTTTTGCCTCCTAAGTGTGTATGCAGTGATGATAAATAAAAGGATTGCGAAAAGAAGTAAACTTATGATATCTCCTATGTATCGATTGAAAGACTCATCATAGTATAACGAATAAAAGCCATCGGTGATTCTGCTTGCTGGATTGATTTTGTTTAGAAAAGGAATGTTTTTGTCAATGATGTATTTCATACTGATTCCCATCATTCCAGATAGAAAACAACCTGCCATGGTTATCGATAGGATGATCCCTGTTTTGGTATTTTCATTGGTTTTTAAAACGGCAGCAACACTTATTCCTAGTGCAAGTCCTGCTAGACTTCCAACAACTGCTAGAAAAATAACAAGAAGAATGTTGTTTCCATAGTCTACTTTTAGTACGAATATTGTGTAGAAAAAGAGAAGCGCTATTCCAATCAATTGGGTTAAAAAACTTGCACAAATACTGCTTAGTAGTAATTTGCTTTTTCTGATAGGACTTACGGATATTCTTTTTCCTGTGTTTGACATATTGGCAAGATTTTGGTTAATTGCTACCATTCCAAGGATTCCTCCATAAAGACAAGTCATTGCGATTAAGGTATAGTATTCAATCATGGTATAACTTAAATTTTCACTGGATATGTTATTGATATTTGCTTCGTTGTTTTCTAAAATGGTTTGGATTTCTTTTTCTATATTTTGATAAAAATCTGGTGTGAAACTGGTCCAATCTTCCATTTTCTTTTCTAGAATCGATTTACTTACTTCTTCTTGCTGTTTTATTTCTTCCATCACATATTTTAAAATGGTTTCATTGATTCCTGAGGAGCGAATGACAATTTTCAGGTTTTCGTTTAAAAGAATATATCCGTCAATTTCATTGTTTTTTAGTAATTCTTTTGCTTCCTCTTCTTTTTTGTATTGTAAATTAAAAATTTGGTTTTCACTTTTTTCATCACTGAGTGTTTCTAATGCTGCTTTTATATTTTTATTTTCTTTTTCTTCTACGACGGCGATTGGAATAGGATTGCTTTTTTCCTTTTCTTCTATTCCACTAAAAGCCATCGCAAAAAAAGTGCCTAAGATGATTGGAAATGCGAATGTCCAAAATATTAACATTTTGTTTTTGAAGAGAATTTTTAAGCTATAGTTAAAATTATGTATCATTGGTCTCTTAGTTCCTTTCCAGTTAATTCTAAGAATACATCGTTTAGCGTTGGACGCTCTGAGAAGATTTTATTGTAGGAAATGTGTTGTTTTTTTAAGTAATCGATTAATTCGATGACATTGTTTTTTCCTTTTTTGTAAGTTAATATTAAAAGATTATGATCGTAGGTGATTTCTTCTAAGTTTTTGATTTCTTTCATTTTTTCTAGTTGTTTTTCGGTTAGATTCGCAATTTCTATGGTTACTTTTTCTTCGATATTGGCAAGTGTTTTCAATTCGTCAGTGGTTCCACTTGCTAATAGTTTTCCTTTGTCTAAAATGATAACTCGATCACATACTATTTCTACTTCTTCCATGTAATGAGTTGTATAAAGAATGGTTGCTCCGTTTTCTCTTAATTTTTTTATTCCGTTTAAAATGTTATTTCTACTTTGTGGGTCTACAGCAACTGTAGGTTCGTCTAGAAAGATGAGTTTTGGTTTATGAGCAATACCACAGGCGATATTGAGTCTTCTTAGTAAACCGCCGGAAAGTTGCTTTGGATAGAATTTTTTGTAGTTTTCTAGTCCTACTAATTCCAAGGCTTCTTCTATGTACTGATTTCTTGTCGTTTTGTCTTTTATATATAACCCACAAAAATACTCAATGTTGTCTTTTACATTCAATTCTTCAAATACTGCTACTTCTTGGAATACAACACCAATCTCTTTTTTGATTTCATAAGCATCCGGTGTCATTTCTTGACCAAAAATTTTAATACTTCCACTTTTATAATCTAGTAGGGATAACATACAATTGATGGTAGTCGTTTTTCCACTTCCATTGGGGCCTAAGAGTCCTACAATTTCTCCTTCGTAAACAGAAAATGATAAATTATCTACCGCTTTTTTCTTTTTGTATTCTTTGGTGATATTTTTTATTTCTATTACTTTTTTCATATTTTTTTCTCCTTTGTTTCTCTTTTAGCGTTCTATTTGCTATTTATTATTTTAATTAAAAAAGAAACTCCTGTAAAGGAATTTCCATTTTTTATTTTTTTACTGCTCTCTCTCGTATGATACCTTTATTCAAAATTTCTTGGTCCTTTTCACTTAGTAAATCGCGATTTTTAAATAAATCTTCATGAATGACTTCTCCTCTTTTATGAACACCATAGACATTACCGCGAGGTGTGAGTTGAAGTTCTGCTTTGAAATTTTTCTCAGTTGGGCTTCTAAATTCGATAAAATCATGTTTTATTTTTTCTTCTCCATAACAATTTTCATTGTAAGGCATATAAAGTGTATCACAAAAAGCTTGTAAGGCTGTATTAAATATTTGTTCATACGCTTTACTTTTTGGCTGTGTATACTTTTGATAAGTTTTATAATAATAAACAGCAAATTGGCCTGGCTCTATAAATTGCAAATAAGGATTTTTTCCTACCAATGCATATTTCGTATCGGTGATACGATTAAAAAAGGTCGAAGTGACACCACAACAATCGTCATAAGTCCCATCTGATTCTGCTGCTACTCCTCCAACTGTGTCATAAAGTTCTTGTATAGAACCCATTTCATAATGCTCAATAATATAATCTATTTTTACTTCATTTATTTTTTTATACAATGCTAAAAGTCTTTGCTCGTCTATTGTTAACTCTTTTTCTTTCTTTTTATATAAATTTGTAAATTCATGAACATCCGTTATTTCGTAATAATCTAAAATATATTTTTCTTTTTCCGTTACAGTTGGAAAATCTAATACTTCCCAAAAAATATTTAATTTTGTTTCTTCTGCTATCTTGGTATTCAATATGTAATTTATTTTGTCTTTTCTTGTTGTTACATGAAAGGCAGATTGGTAAGAGAGAAATGCTTCTATAAATTCTTCTTCCCTTACTAATTTACTTTCAAGTAATGTATTGAATAAGGTTTCAAATGGTACAATATCTGCTTTTATAATGCTTTCTATTATTTGCGTTACTGACTTATGGTTCGTCGTTATCAAATCTTGAAAAATAATTGAAAATGGTACATCTTTTATTAATAAAGTAGACCATATTTTTTGGTCAAAATTCAAACTTTTTTCATTGAAAATAAAAGAAAATTTTTCTTGGTAAGTATGCTTGGAATTTACAATGTATTCTATACTTTCGGAAGGTTTTAATCCAGCATCCTTTAAAAGATATTGAAAGTTTATTTGATAGGCTATTCTATTGGAATTTGCTATTGCCTTCATTTTGGGTTCTTGTGGTATTTTCTTATTTTCTATTAAATAATTATATATCGTTCTAAAGTCTACCAAATCAGAATGAATTATTGCATTTATTTTGTATTCATAAGAACTATCTGGAATTTCTAAAACAGCATCAAATGTATTTTTGTAGTTGGTTGCATTTAAATCTAGTAGTTGTCTTATTTTTTCTTCTGAAGATAGTCTTTTATTGTTACTTATCTTTTCAAATTGTACTTCGTAACTTTCTACTTCTAGTATTTCTTCGTTTCCAAAAAAATCTTCTATTGTTTCAAAAGTGCTTTCTATATCTTCTTGAATCCATTCCATACACTCAGAAATATGCATTCCTAATGTTTTTGCATGTTCTTTTATTCCACCCATATTTAAAAATATGTTTAAGGAAATTGTAAGACATAAAGAAATAAACCCAGTGGATATTAATTGGTTTTTATATGAATTTTCTAGTATCGGTGCTTTTCTAGCAAAGTTTTGTATTCTATTTTCTTTTTCTTTCCTGTCTAGTTGTTCTGCTAATTCTAAAATCATTACAATCCATTGTTTTTTTGAACGGAAAGAAACTATTTCTGTTTGATTTGGTGCTTCATATAACATAAGTTCCATTTTTTGCATTAGCTCATTAGCAATCATTTCTTCTATAGGAGAAATGATTTTCTTTGCTTCTTGCATCACTTCTTGTTGTTTTTTTATATACTCTATTTTTTTCTCCGTTTGGTTTGTTTTTTCACATGCTTTTTTCTCTTTTTTTAGTTCCACATATTGTCTTGCTAAATTGTCGAGAGCTGGTCCATATAGTTTCCCTATATGGTATAAAGAAATAAGCACTGTCTTTAGTACTATATTTGCATTATTCATTGATTCATAGTTGTTTTGCTTTCTCATAAAAATACTCCCCTTAAAAATCGCCTTGTCCATAATACAATATTTTCATGAGAAAGTCAATTTTGAGAGTTATAGTTTTTCTAAGGTTTTCTTTCCTTTTTTTGCTTGTTCGTATTCTTCATGATGTTTGATTTTATAGATTTTACCATCTTTTTTAAAGTTGGATCCAGTTTGATGAAAACTAAATTTCACTTGATAAATGTCACATGTTTTTTTTATCTGTTTTATCCAATCAAAATCACAAAGACGAGCATTTTCATAAGATTCTCCTCCAACAGAAATTAATTCTATTTTTCTTGTTTTTAAATACTTACTAAAGTCAATCGCTTCTAGTAAAGGGGAAGCAAATATATATCGATGTTTAATAGCGCAGTTTAAAAAGATTGGAAGTCGTTTGTCTGCACATTTTTGATTTTCACATGTGACTGCTATGATTACATTTTCATAACCATCTTCCCAATCACTCGGAATACATTCACTAAATCGTTCTATTCGTTTGGTAGGAATGAGAAATTGAATGTCTCTGCGCTTTTTTATTATTTCCCAAGCTTCTTTTCTCCACTCGTCTGCTTCTTTTAGAAAAAAATCTGAGGTAAAGCAAGTGGCAAGTTCTGTTCCAGATGGAATCTTATCTCTTCCTTTTTTATCTTTTTTGAGTGGTAAGTGAAAATTGGTTTTGGATTTCGTAATCTCACTAGCATCTTTATCATGCAATTGATCTAAATAATAGACATAACAATTTTTACATCCTGGACTACATTTTTGACAACCATGCCAAGGATTCCATTGATAACGCATTTTATCACCTTCTTTTTTATTATAACATGCCCACTCCTTCTTTGTACTAGAGGAATAACCTATATAGTAAGGGAGGAAATTATGATAGAACAAATATTAGGTTTACATCCTATTTTACAAGCGGGTCTTGCTACTTTGTTTACTTGGAGTGTAACCGCCATCGGCTCTTCACTGGTGTATTTTTTTAAACGCATTAATAAAAATTTAATGGATGGTATGCTTGGTTTTGCGGCTGGAGTTATGATTGCTGCTTCTTTCTTTTCTTTGATTGCACCAGCTATTACAATGGCAGAAAATTTAAATTTGATTCCTTGGCTTATTGTTTTTATTGGCTTTTTTTGTGGAGGACTACTTTTATTTATTGGAGATAAAATTTATGATATTTATGAGAAAAAACATCCTTTGAAGGAAGGAAAAACAAGTTATAAACGATGTTTTATGCTTATAAGTTCCATCACTCTTCACAATATTCCTGAGGGAATGGCTGTGGGTGTCGCTTTTGGTTCTGTTATTTATGGACTTGATGGAGCAACTATTGCAGCAGCTTGGACTTTGGCACTTGGAATTGGACTTCAAAATTTTCCAGAAGGAACTGCAGTTAGTATGCCTCTTCGTCGTGAAGGGATGAGTAGAAATAAATCTTTTTTCTTAGGACAATTAAGTGGCGTTGTGGAACCAATCGCAGGTATTGTTGGTGCTATTTTGGTTGTAAAGGCGCGCATTCTTCTTCCATTTTTACTTGCTTTTGCTGCTGGTGCTATGATTTACGTCGTTGTGGAAGAGTTGATTCCAGAGAGTCAAACCAATAAGAAAAAAGATGAAATGGCTTTGTTCACGTTGATTGGTTTTTCAGTTATGATGATTTTAGATATTGCTTTGGGATAAAAAAACTTGCTTCGTTGCAAGTTTTTGTTTTCTTATTTTTTCTTTTGTCTAAAATATTTCATTTCTTGATTTTCTTCTAGGTCTATTCCTGTATTGTAAGAAATATTTGGAAAATAATGTTTTAATGATTCTAAACTTTGACTTCCATACAAATATTTGTTAACTTCTACAATCGCTTGGTAAGCATTTTCTATACTCTTTAAATATAAGTCCATTGCACTTTTAGATGAGATTGTTCCTGTTACTGGATGTCTCCATGCTTCATGAGATTCATTGGCAATTTCTTCTTTCGTCAGTTGATTGTGTTTCAAATATCTTTGGAAACTAATGAATGTTTCACAAATTTCTTGATTGTTTAAATGAGTCATTTTTAGAAGATTTTCCCCAAGTAAAATCAATTCTATGATTGTCTGATAGTTTCTTCCTATGTGCTTTAAATGATACGTTTCTAAGTAAATTTCATCCAATGCTTTTGTACATTCCTTTGGTGGTAAAGTAAAAAATTCACTTATTTCTAAATTCAATATAGATTCTTTCCGTCTTTTTTCTATAAAATAAGCACTTAAATAACTTTCTACTAAAGTATGTGCATCTAAAAACTGACCTATGACTGGTTTTGTTCCTTTTTCAATGTAATAAATATAAGGATGAATAGATGTGTCTAAAAAGAAATGACAAATATGTCCATATAGTGTAGCAATAATGGAGGCATTTTCCATTTCTTTTTCTGTTTTTACTTTTTTTAAAAAGTGTAATAAAAATTCTTGTGTTTTTTTAGTATGGGTTAGCGTATTGTGAGCAGATAAATCGATGCCATGAGAAAATGTAGTCATGAATTTAGGATTTAGCTCTATTTGTAGATTTTTTTCTTGTTCTAATTTTTCATACGTTTCTTTAGCCATTTGCGCATGAGTGATATATGCAGCCATTTTTTTCTCCTTTTTTTGCCCTTTATTTTAACTCTTTTTTTCTTTCTGTCAAGATTTCAATTATATTCGCTTATCTAGCTTCTATTCTATTTTTTTCGGTTGTTTACAACATTTGCGATTGCAATGCAAAGCCAACAACATCCTAAAAAAAGATTGAATATTTCTTTTCCTGTCCAATAAACAATAAAGAAACAAATGGAAGCTAAAAGAGATAAGAAACTGGCTATTTTATTTCTATTCATACTTCCCCTATTCTTTTTCTAAATCAATGTTGGTATAGGCTCCTAAATCGTATACAGAGTATCCTAATTTTTTTAATACCTCGTAGGCTGTTTTGCTTCGTGCACCACTTCTGCAATAAACAAAAATAGTTTTATTTTTATCTAAGTTTGTACTTTCGTCTATTGTATCGTAGGGAATGTTTATTGCTTCTTTTATATGTCCACTTTCGTATTCTTCTTTTGTTCTTACATCTACAATGGTGTATTCTTTTTCTTTCATGATTTCTTTATAAGATAAATTATTATTTTCTTTGCTACTGCAACCTAAAAGACACAAGCTTATTAGTAATAATGTGATTATTTTTTTCATTCTATCCCTCTTCTTTTTTTATTTTATCACATTATTTTCTATTTTTATAAAAGACTTTATTTTTTCTATCAATAATTCTTTTATTATTTCCTCTTCTAAAATATTTATAGAAAATGTTTTGCTACCTGCATGATTTATACTTGCTCCACAATGATAAATTGTATTTTGGTCTATAATAAAATATCTATCATGAAAAGAGTTATCAAATACCACTTGTAAATTGTTGTATTGTTCTTGGTATTTTTTTATATCTAATTCATTTAGTTTTTCCTTTGGTTTTACAATCAAAATAACTTTTACATTTAATTCTTTTATCATATCTAATACAATTTTGTCTGCATAACCATCAATAATAATTAATTCTTGTTTTGTGCTTTTAAATATATCTATTATTTTAGAATAGGAGTCAAATACTTGACCATTAAAATAGATTTCATTTACTTTTCTTTTTTCTTCAAATTTGGAAAATGATTCTTGTAACAAATGAATGTCTTCTGTATTTTTCATAACTTGGTTGTTGATATATTTTTGCTCTAATAAGTTATTTCCTATATATTTTCTCATTGCAACAAAGGCATCCATTATTCCTATACTTATTTCTTCCGCTACTTTTGTTTTTAATATTGCACTTAACATGGCAACACCTTGCTCTGTAAATACGTATGGTAAAGTTCTATTCATGTTATAATTTGTGGTTTCATTTTGAAACCGCAGACTATTCCATTCCTCTTTTGTTAATTGAAACATATATCTCTTTGGAAATCGATTCATGTGTCTTTTTACAGCCAAATTTAAAGATTTTGTACCATTAGCACATTGGTATAATCTTGCTAAATCTTTATCTAACATTACTTGTTTTCCTCTTATTTCATATATTAATTTTTCAATATTTATAGTTTCTATTATTTCGTTCATAGGAAACCTTCCTTTTTGCTCTCTACTTTAACACGAAAAAAGCCATTCTATTCTTAGAATCGCTCGACAAAATTTTTACTTATCCCCCTAAATATGTATTTTTTATTTTTTCTTGTATTTCTTTTCTAACTTTCAAATGATCAACTTTATTATTTACTTCTAATGGCACTATTGCGTCTACACTGCAAAAAGGACAAATAGCACTTTTTCTATTTCTGTCATTCTAATATTTTATATTTCCTTATGATTTTCATTTTTACTATTTATTTCTTGGAGTTCAAATCTATATTTTTGACCATTTTTATTTACTTCACTTAAAAATTCTTCATAAGGTCTGCACCATAGTTTCCCATCTTCGTATAGTGCTCTATAAGCTACCATTTTTTCGCAGTTTTCGCTGTTATAAATAATATCTTCTACAAGATATAAATCTCCGCTATAATGTTTATAGATTCCTTTTATTTTTAATTCTCTCATTTTCTTTTCTCCTTATTTTATTTCTTTTGAATAAGCAATATTTTTTACTTTCATCCCAAATTTTTCATAGGTTTTTATGGCATTTCTATTTTCTTCATTGACAGTTAAATAAATATCTGTACAATTCTCTTCCTTAGCATATTCTTCTATAAATTCTAATAAGGACGTTCCTATCCCTTTTCCACGATAATTTTTATCTACGCACATTGCATCAATGGATAGTTGTTTTCTAAAACGCATGATAGAATTTGCTTTTTCTACAATACTAAACGTTACATAGCCAACTATTTTAGTTTCTATTTTGGCAACAAAGATGTTTTTTTCTTCTATCAAACCCTCGAATCTTTCTTTAGGAATGACTTCTTTGGTTGGAAAAAATAAGTCTGGTCGCCAGTTCACATGAAGTTCATGAACTTGACAAGCTAAACTATTTACTTGTTCATAATCATTTATACTTGGAATTTCTATTTTCACTTTAATTCTCTTCCTTTTCTAACAAAATCATACCATAAATAAAAAAAATCTAGAAGTTATTCTTCTAAACTAATTTTTTTACATTATTGTATTCGCTTTCTGTTATCTTATAAATTCCATTGTAAGGTTGTTCGATATAAAAATGGTTGTTTTTTTGATAAAGAAATATTGTAGAAACTCCTTTTTCTATAAAGTGAAAATCTATTTTTAATTTTTCTTTTGTATTTACAGGACTATCTTGAATGCTTTTTTCTTTGGTTGTTCTTTTTTTATTTAGTTGGTTTAGTATTTCACTCATCGTTTTTTTGTTTGTTATTTCTTTTTGGTTTATGGTTATCTTTTCTAGCTTTTCTACTTCTGGTAAATGAAGTGTATATTTGGGTTTGTTTTTTAAATCGTTCCAACAAATGCCACTTAATAATAGACAACTCATTGCTAGAACGAACATGGTTCTTTTTTTCATTTTTCCTCTCTTTCTTTTTGTTAATACAATTATTTTTCTTTACAAATCGTTTTACTACAGAAATAGGTAATTAAGAAATATCCACCATAAATGGCACTTAAGAAAATAGCTGTTAAAATGATGGATGGTAAAAGTTCATCGTTTCCAAAGATGGATAGTAGGAAGTTACAAAACTGAATTCCAAATATAGAATGAATGCATGCAATTCCTAATGGGAATAAGAAAAAAATAGCAATTTGATAAAATAAAGCTTTGTTTAACATAGTTTCATCCGCACCAATGCTTCTTAATCGATTCCATCTATTTTTGTTGTCTGTTGATTCTGCTAGTTCTTTTAAAGCCAAAATGGCTGCACTGGAGATTAGGAAAATGATTCCTAGGTAAAGACCGATAAAGGTGACTAATGCTCCAAGTCCTATACTTGATTCATAAATGGATTGTTTGGTGGAGATACTTAAACTGGTTTGCTTTTTATAAGAATGTGTTTCTATTTCTTCTACTAGGTATTTTTCTAACTTTTCTTTTTCTTCTGTTGTTCCTTTGTAGTTCGCTGTTATTACACTTTCTTTTTTTATGGTATCGTCTAAAGCTTCGTCAGGTACTATAAAGAATCCTATATTGGCATGGGTTGTGTTCATGAATAGAAATCCTGGTTGGATATCTTGATATTTCGGTTGGTATGTTTTTCCTAGTAAAGTAATGTTCGTGTTTCGTTTTAAGGCTTCCTTCCTCATTTCTAAAAATTCTTTGTAATCAGCTACTAAAATATATTCGTTTTTTTGTAAAGTATATTCTTCTAAATGAAATAGTCTTGCTAAATGGTTGTAATCGCTTAGTTTTATAAATATTTCTTCTGAATTGTAATCCATCATTGGATATTTTTTTATGACTTCTTCATAATAAGTACCTAGTGTATTTTTGATTTGGACTTCTTCTGTTCCATATAAATCAAATGCTACGATGTCTGTCAATTGCTCTTTTATAGGAAAAGAAAATTGATTAAGAGTGTATTCTAATGATTGCCTGGAGTCTTCTATCATGTTGTTTGTTAAATACCAAGTATTTTCTACTTGTTCTTCATTTAAGTTTAATCGTTTTACTATTTGAATGTCTGCGGGAACTAGAGTTTTTAAGTTGGCTGTCATGGAATTTTTTATGGATAAGGAAGAGGATAGTACGCAAATGGTTACAAATAACATTAAACAGATGATGGTCATTGACATGACTGTGGTATTGATTTTGCTACTGATTTGACGTAATACAAAACAATTTAGTCCGTGATAATAGATTTTCTTGAAGTGCATAATTATTCGTAATAATAGACCTGATAGCGACCAAAATAAAAGAAATGTTCCTATACTTCCCATGGCAATGGGTTTTATGATTTGACTTGCATCCGCTAATTCTGTTATTCCTCCAGTTACTAGATAATAAGCTCTTCCGAGTAGTAAAATGGAAAGTAGAAAGATTAGAGTGCAAAGGATTGGATTTTTTAAATGTATTTTTTCACTTTTTTGATTTCCATGAAGTAAGTCTATCAGTTTGTACCGATTGATACTCCATGTATTGAATAGCATTACTAAAAGGTACATCATTCCAAAATAAACTAAAGTTTTTAAACATGCACTTTTGGAGAAAGTAAAGGCAAATTTTGTTAGGTTTGCTTCAAACATGTTTGCTACTAATAAACTCATTAGTTGTGATAATAGTATTCCTAGCCCCAGTCCTACTACTAATGATAATATTCCTATGCTTAAGGTTTCTAAAAATAGTATCATGGCAATTTTTCTTTTGCTCATTCCAAGGGTTAGATAGATACCAAATTCTTTGTTTCTTCTTTTGATTAAGAATCGAGAGGCATAAATGATTAAAAATCCTAATATGAAGGAAACCAATACGCTTACTCCTGATAGCGTGTTGGTCATGAGTTTTATGATATCCCTTGTTGATGAGGAGATATCCATCATTACCGTTTGACTATCTATAGCATTGAATACATAAAATATGGCAACTCCTAAAATTAAAGTGAAGAAATAGATGGCGTAGTCTTTTATACTTTTTTTGATGTTTTTTAAAGATAATTTACAAAGCATCGGAATAGTCTCCTCCTAAAAGGGTGACCACATCAATAATTTTGTCAAAAAATTCTTTTCGTGAATCGTTTCCTTTATGAATTTCATTGAATATTTTGCCATCTTTTATGAATATGACACGAGTTGCATAGGATGCTGTGAATGCATCATGTGTTACCATTAGAATGGTTGCTTTTAATTCTTCATTTAGATAATTGAATCTTTCTAGAAGCATTCTTGCTGATTTGGAGTCTAATGCTCCTGTTGGTTCGTCTGCAAGGATGAGTTTTGGATTGGTGATGATTGCTCTTGCAGAGGAGACACGCTGTTTTTGTCCTCCACTCATTTGATAAGGATATTTGTTTAAGACCATTTCAATGTCTAATTGTTTTGCTACTTTGTTTACTTTTTGTTCAATTACTTTTATAGTTTCATTTTGTATGGTGAGGGCAAGTGCAATGTTTTCATAAGCTGTTAGAGTATCTAATAAATTGAAGTCTTGAAAGATAAACCCTAATTCTTCTCTTCTAAATTTGTTTAGAGCATTCCCTTTTAATTTTGTTATGTCTTCCTCCCCTACAAAAATATGACCACTTGTTACTTTATCGATGGTGGATATACAATTTAAAAGTGTTGTTTTTCCAGAACCCGATGCTCCCATAATGGCAACAAATTCTCCTTTTTCTACTTCTAAGGAAATGTTGTCAATTGCTTTTGTTAAGGAGGAACGACTCCCATAGTATTTTTCTATTTTTTCTACTTTTAAAATATTTTCCATAAAAATATTTCTCCTTTCGTTTTTTATGATAGAAGAAATTTGTTTTTTTGTCGTTGTTTTTTTCTTACTTTTTCTTACATTTTTGTAAGGTTATTTGATTACTTCATAGTATTTATTTTTGTAAAATGTTATTGTCACTTTTGTAAATTCTTTTTCTTTAGAGGTGATTTCAATGCTGTGTCCTAATTTGTTACAGAGATTTTTGGCGATGAATAACCCCATGCCTGTCGATTTCTGTTTTTTACGACCATTTTCACCAGTGAAGGATTTTTCAAAGACTCGTTTTAAGTCACTTTCTTTTATTCCAATTCCATTGTCTATTATGCTTAGAGTTATTTTTTCGTCTTCTTCTTCGGTGATTAGTTTGATTACGGACTTACCATTTTCTTTTTTGTATTTGATACTATTGTTTACTATTTGATTTAAAATAAATAGCAGCCATTTGGCATCTGTGTATACGAAACTATTCTCCATATTTACTTGTAAGTCTATTTTGTTTTCTAATAAATCATCTTTGTTTTTTAGGGCTACATTCCCAATAATGGTATTTAGGTCGTATTCTTTTATTAAATAGTCCACCGAAGCAGTTTCACTTCGAACATAATACAATACTTGTTCTACATAATCTTCTAAACGTCTTAATTGTTCTAATGTCTTTTTGTCTGCGTTAAGTTTTTGATTGTGCGTCATTAAGGTTAAGGAGGCAATGGGGATTTTTACTTCGTGAATCCACATTTCAATGTATTCTTTGAAATCATTTGTTTGTTCTTCTTTTTGTTTCATTAATTCTCCTAAGGATTTATTGATTTCGTAAAGTGCTTCTACTAATAGTTCTCCTTCGTAAAAGTTCGGGGATGTTATTGTTTCTAAAACAAGATAAGCTTTTTCAAGATTTTGAATATTTTCTAAAAGCGTTTGGTAAAAGTTTTTCTTTCTTGTATAATCTATTATTAAGTTACTACTTACAAAAAAAATTTGTAAGCTAGCTAGTACAAAAATTAAACTTTTGTCAATTTTAAAAGCAAATAATAAGAGTAAAGAAATTGTGAAGGTTCCTACAAATAGGAATAAAACATATCGTTTGTCTAATAAAAAAGCTTTTGGTTTCATGTTAGCAGGTACCCTATTCCTTTTCTAGTTTCTATGGCATCTTTTAATCCTATCGTTTCTAGTTTGTTTCTTAGTCTACTTATGTTTACAGTGAGTGCATTGTCATTGATGTATTCATTACTATTCCAAAGCGTTGTCATGAGTTCATCACGAGTGACTATTCGATTTCGGTTGGATAAAAGATAGTTTAGGATAATCATTTCATTTTTGGTTAAAATGATTTCTTTTTCTCCCTTTTTTATTAGACCTTTTTCTTTGTATATTATAATATTTTTGTATTGTGTTGTGTCACTTTTGTTTTCCATTCGTTTAAAAATGGCCCCAATTCTTAGAAGTAAAATGGTAGGATGGTATGGTTTTGTGATGTAATCGTCTGCTCCATAAGACATGGATAATACTTCGTCGATTTCAGAGGATTTACTGGTGAGCATAATGACTGGTGTTTCTTTTGTTTCACGAATTTGTTTTAAAAGAATTTCTCCATTGATGTAAGGAATGTTGATGTCTAGCAATATTAAATCAGGAGAATACTCTGAAATTTCTTCTAAAGCATGTAGAAAATTGATTAGGATTTTACTTTTGTATCCTGCATTTTCTAGTAGCTCTTGTAAATTTTCAGCAATGGTTGGGTCATCTTCTACTATCATGATTTTTTTCATATCAGATTTTCCTTTCTTTTTTATTATAGCATGTTCCTATTTTTATTTCTTCTAAAAAGAAAAAAGTAGTTGTTTTCTACTTTTTTTCCCTTTTTCTTTTCCAATGATGATTTTGATTTTCTATTACTTCTTCTAATAGGATTTCTAGTTTTTCTTTTTGCGTTTTCTTGCTGTCTAAGATAGATAATTCTATTGCTCTTTCAAATAGATATTGCATCTCAGGAAATCTAGAAAATTCTTGTTTTAATTCCATTCCATCTGTTAAGTGAATGAATTCAAAATCAGTTGGGAGTAATAAATAATCGGTAAGGTTTAATTCCTCTAAACATTCAAATAAGGTATGTGTCCTATATAATTTTTTTATTTTTGGGTAGTCTCTTTTTTTTATAATTACATAATATTCTTCTTCCATGTTCAATAACATTTTTTTTACCCATTTTGCTTTGTATTTTTTTCCTTGAACTTCTTTTCCATAATCTTGATAAAAAATAGGTTTTACTATCGGTTGGTGTTGTGTTCTTTTTAAAAATTCTATAAGAAAGAAAAGAAAATCATTCATAGAAAATGTTGTATTTTTATCAATAAATTCTTGTTTTTGTTTAATGGTTTCTTTTAGTGCTTTTAAAGCTATTTTTGTCTCTTGCTTTTCTTTCCTGTCACGAACCCACGAATAAGTTAGGTTCATTGCTTCTAATTTTAATTCCAAAGCGTCTTTTCTCTCTTTTTCATTTTGTAATTCTTCTTTATATGTTTTGTAACTATTTCTTTTTTCTTCTATTTCTGTCATACCTATCTCCTTGTAACCTAATCATTTTAGCATTTTTTCTATAGGATGTAAAATAGTTTTGTATCAAGAGAAAGATTTCTTTTCCTATTTGATTTTGCCACTTTTTGTGCAAGTCGAATTTTTCTTATTCTATCATCCTATATCATTTTATTATTATGAATGTTTATTATTTTTGCTAGCAATCTCATTAATTTTATTAATAGAATTTAAATATTCTTTTTCAATTGGACTTAATTCTTTTACTTGATACTTTTCATATTCTAGTTTTGCTTTTTCTATTGCTTTCTTATGACTAATACTACCTGCACTATTTAAAACATTTGCATCTAAGGAATTCAATATTTTATCTAGTTGATTCATATAATCTTTCATTCTCATTGGTTTATGTTTCATTGCTTGAAATTCAGCAAAGTCAAAATAGCCTGAAACTAAATTGTTTAACATCAAAAGTTCTTCCTCGGTCAAATAGTTTTTAGCAACTTCTATGTCATTTATACTTGGTAACTCTCCTTAGTAAGTCCCATAAAAGGTTTATTTGAATCGGCACGATTATAAATCACTTCTGCTGCAGTATTACCATGTGCCGCGAAGTGAAACTTGTTTTGGACTATCTTAAAAAATTTTATTGTTTCTTCAGCTTTTGGATTATAATCAATAGCAGTAGCATATAAATCAAGAACTTGTCTATATAAAACTTTTTCACTTGATCTTATATCTTTAATACGATTTAAAAGCTCATAAAAATATTTTCCACCACCAAGATTTTTAAGGCGTTCATCATCCATAGTATATCCTTTAATAATATATTCTTTAATTCTTGCAGTTGCCCATTTCCTAAATCTTACCCCTTCTAAAGATTTAACTCTATAACCAACACTTATTACAACATCTAAATTATAATAGGAAACAAGTTGTTTTCTCTATCTAATTCTCCATCAACAAATACATTGCGTATATGTTTTCTAATAACTTTTTCATCTCTGTTAAAAATTAACGACATTTGATTGGCTGTTAACCAAACTGTTTCATTTTCTAAATTGACATCTAGCTTGATACTTCCATCTTTTGATTCATATATTATTAATTCTGGACTACTTTTTTCTATCATTTCATTTGTTCCTTTCTTTTATAACTTAATTATATTTTAGTTAATAATTCCAATTGATATTATAAGGATTCCAAAAATAGTGTGACTTAAAATCATACTAAATTAATTATAATCTTTTCTATATAATTGATACCAAATAATTAACAATTCTTGAATTGAACATGATATAAAAATACAAAATAATATTCTTTTATTAGAAATAAATTTATTATAAGGTGAAAGTTTAACTTCTACAATAAGAATTACACAAATCAAAATAAATGATAAATTTCTTCTTACTGACTTAATTAAATTTTTTAGTAAGTCCTAGATAATCAATTCGGAATTTCAAATAATTTTAGTAATACAACAGTTAAAATCCAATAATAGTTAAAAGCTAAAATGCTATCGTCTTTCTAACAGACAAAAACTTTCTACATGATACGTATAACTAAACATATCCAATATGATAAATTTTTTTATTTCATAATGATTGATTAATTCTTTTAAGTCTCTTGCTAGTGTTAAAGGGTCACAAGAAATATAAATCACTTTTTTTACTTTGCTCTTTCCAATTAAATTTCTAGAATTCTTGTCTAATCCTTTTCTTGGAGGATCAATGATTATCGTATCAAAATTGTCTTTTATTTTTGGAAGATTTTTCTCAACCTCTCCCAACATGGGATAAATGTTTTCTCTTTTGTTTAATTTTTTATTTTCTAAATTGTCTAAAATGGCATTTTTAATTATTTCAAGACTATAAACTTTGCTTGCTTTTTTACTTGCTACTATTCCTAATGTCCCAACTCCTGCATATAAATCCAATACTATACTCTTCTCTTCTATATTTTCTTCTATTAATGAAAACAACTTATTTGCTATATAAGGATTGATTTGAAAGAAAGCATCATAACTTACTTTGAATAAAAAGCCATTCATTCTTTCATAAAAGAAATTGTTTCCATAGATGGTTTTGTTATTTACAATTACTCCCACTACTTTTTGGTCTTTCCACTCTTCTTCTTTAAATTTTACTTGTTCTTTTGTTTCTATTACAAGTAAAATTTCTTCATTGTAATTTGCCCGAATGGTTAGATACCCGTTTTTGATTCCTAATTTTCTTATTTTTTCTAGACATTGATTGATACATCCTCTTGCTAGTGCACATTCTTTTATTTCTATTAAAATATTGGTTTTCTTTTGATAAAAACCGATTCGCCCTTCTTTTATTTTTAAAGAAAGTTTATTTCGATAATTCTTCTGTAAAGCGTTTTCTATAGTTTCTATTTTTGGATGTTGTATTTTTTCTTTTTTTAGTATATTTTCTACTTTTTCTTTTTTGTATTTCAATGTATCTTCATAAGACATATGTTCTAAATGACAACCACCACATTGTTCATAAAAAGGGCAGAAAGGAACTCTACGCTTAGGTGATTTCTGTTTGTATTCTATTACCTTTGCAATATTGTAATTTTTCTTTTCTTCTAATATTTCACAAAGAACAATTTCATTTTGTAAAGCGTTTGATAGAAACGTTACTTTATTTTCTATGTAACCAATTCCTCTACCTTCATGATCCATTCTTTTTATTTCTACTTCATACATTTTAGCAACACCTATTCTATTATACTATAAATTTTTATTCTTTTTAAATAGCATTCGTTTTCTTTTTTGAACTTACTCTTTTACTTTCTATTGTATACTTATCCATTATTTGCCAATACTAAAAATGGTGAAATTTATGCAAGAAAAAATTTTGAAACAGCTTGAGGAAGAGTTTGAAAAAAATACAGACCTGATTACAAAGAAAATTGCAACAAAACATTTTGGAGATATTTACGTTATTTATTTAGAGAGTGTTACGGGTAGTGATAAGGTTAATGATTATATTTTAAAACAACTTACTTCTATTAATAATTTAAAAGATGTTAAAAAGTACAATATGAGTAGTATTATTCCAGGTCCAAATACGGTTAAAGTTACAGAACCTGACCAATTGGAGTATTATTTAACCAACGGATTTACCATTGTTCTAACGATAAAAGAAATTCTTGCTTTTGAAACGAAAGCAGATATTAATCGAAGTGTGAGTGTTCCAGAAGTACAAAAGTCGATTTATGGACCGAGTGATGCTTTTACAGAAAACATTCAAATTAATTTAGGTCTTTTAAAACGTAGAATTAAATCTAGTCATTTAAAAAGTGAAGACTTGAATATGGGAAGAAAAACAAATACGAAGGTTCAAATTTTGTATTTTGATGATATTACAGATATGAATATTGTTTCTATGATAAAAGAAAAATTGGATCAATTGGATATTGATGGCATTATTGATGCAGGGAATGTTGCTAATATTCTTTCTGAAGATGAGAATACTCCTTTTCCAACCATTTCTCAAAGTGAACGACCTGATGTGATTGCAACGGCACTTTTGGAGGGAAAAGTTTGTATCATGGTAGATACGTCTCCTTTTGTTTTAATTTTACCTTCTTTTTTTGCAGATTTTATTAACCCTGTGGTAGACAATTACAATCGTAACGTAAATGTCAATTTTTTGAAAATTTTACGTTTTGCTAGTTTTTTCTTTACTATGATTCTTCCTGGTTTTTATATTGCATTAGTGAATTATAATATGGAAACGATTCCTACAAGTTTGCTTGTTAATTTTGCGGCCCAGAACGATGGGGTGCCTTTTCCTACTATTATTGAAGCGATTGTTATGATTATTGTCTGTGAGATTTTGCGTGAAAGTGATTTGCGGTTTCCTAGTAGTTATGGAAGTGCCATTTCTATTCTTGGAGCTCTCGTTTTAGGAGAAGCTGCTGTTTCTGCTGGAATTGTTAGTCCAATTATGATTATTATTATTGCTTTTACGTTTATTACTAGCCTTATTTTTACAGAACTCGAAGTCATTAATGCAATTCGTTATTTTCGATTTATCTTTTTAGTTTTGGCTGCTATGTATGGACTTTATGGTATTGCGCTTGCTCTTATTTTCTTTTTAATCCATATTACGAGTGTTAAGTCTGCTGGAAAGCCTTATTATTACCCGATTGTTCCGTTTGATTTTACTTACATTAAGAAAACTCTTTTTAAAGTAAAATATGTGAATGATACCAAACGAAGTAAATTACTTGCTCGCAAGAATCAAGTTAAGAAACAGGTGAATGAAGCATGAAAAAATTTTTATTTCTTCTTTTTTTTGTCCCTATCCTATGTAGTGGTTGTTTTGACTATACAGAGTTGAATGACATGGCCATTGTTTCAGGGATTTCTATTGATTATTTAGAGGATACTTATCATGTTGGTTTTGAAATATTGAATACAGTGAACAAGGATGATAGTCAAAACCAACCAAAAGTTTATTTGGTTGAAGGAAATGGTTCTTCTATTTCTGAAGCTTTTTCGGACGCTACTTTAGAAATTGCGAAATTTCCTTATCTCGCTCATTTGAAAACCATTGTGATTAGTGAAGAAATCGCGAAGGAGCATGTGAAGGAAATTATTGATTACTTGATTCGTGATAATCACGTGAGAAATATTTTTTATTTGGCCGTTGCGAGAGATTCCTCTGCTTTAGAAATTCTTAAAAATACGGATGAAAATAATCCTGTTGCTAGTACAGCAATCGCTAAGTTAATTGATAGTAATATCTTATCGAATAATATCGCAGCTAGTTTGAATTTTGAACAATTTGTTACGAATATTATTGATCCTCGAAAAGATACATTTGTTTCAACGTTAAAAATAGAAAATGGAGTTATTAAACTTGCTCCTCTCGCTATTTTTAAAGAGTACAATATGGTAGCCTATCTTTCAGAAGAAGAGTCTGTTACGTTTAATGCGATGAGTGGTGAAGCAAAAGAAATGCATTTTAAAGTAAGTTGTCCAAATGATAACGAAAACTTTATAGCTCTGACTTCTTTTGATAAACCTAAGTCTGGTATCGAAATAGAAGACAAAACTGTTAAAATTTCTACTGAAATAGAAACACGTATTGTGGAAAATCATTGCAATATGGATTTTAAAAAAGTAGAAACTTATGAAAAAATTCAAGAAAGTGTACAGGAAAGTCTAAAAAAGAGCATGAAACAATTGATGGAAAAATCTATTGAATACGATAGCGATATTTTAAAAATAAAACAAATTTATTATCAGAAAAATAAGAAAGATATTTCGTTTACAAAATTAAATTATGAGTATGAGGCAAAAGTGATTATTAATAGAAATGGATTAATATTTGAGGTGGAAGAATGACAAGTAAATTAGAAAATTTTGCAGCAAATTATTATTTGACTAGAGCTTTGTTTTTAGGAATAGGCTTTTCTGCTATTATAGGTATGAGTAAACAGGATAGCTTTCTAGCTTTTGGTGTAGGAACCATTTTGGGTGTTCTTCTTATTTTTCTTATTAATAAAATTCAAAAATTCAAAGGAGAGAAAACTTTGTCAGATGTTTTAAAGGAAATGAAAGGGTTAGGTTTCTTTCTTCGTATTGTTTTTTTGCTATTTGGAATGGCTTTGCTTGTTGAGGGACTTACGTTCATTCAATTGTTTGCTTCTTCCTTTTTCTTGGTTAAAACTCCTATTTGGTTTATTTCTTTGCCTCTTCTTTTTCTTATTGTACGTATTTCTAAAAATGGAATTCTTACTACTTTTCGAGTCGCTACTTGTCTTTTTCCCATTTCTGTTTTTTTAACCCTTATTTCTTTGTGTGCTCTTTGTGGGTATGCGACACTAGATAATGTGAAACCATTGTTTGTCACTGAGACCTTTGATTTTATTAAATCTGTGTTTTATTATACTTCTCTTTCTGTTGCACCTTCTATTTTGATGCTTGTTACTAATAAAAGTAATAGTACATGGTCTTATTTGTTTGGTAGTTTTACTCTGCTCGCTAAAATGTTTTTAATTTTAGCTATTATTGGACCACTTTTAGCTACTGTCTATCGTTTTCCAGAATATATTATCTTAAAGGAGATTAAGCTCTTGGATTTTATTGAAAAAATTGAAAACATTGTAGCATTGTCTTGGATATTTGATGTTTTTGTTTATCTTTCTTTGTCCTCTGTCTTTATTAAAGAATTACTTCCTAAAAAGAAAAAGGGACTTGTCCATGGCATTATCGTTTTAGGCCTTTATCTTCTTTCTTTTCTAGTAATTGGTAAATTTTATACCAATGAATTAGTTATTTATTATACTTTGCCTATTTTTACAGCCATTGTTTTTGTGATTACAATTCCAATTTTGTTTGTTCACACTTATAGAAAAAGATTGATTACTCCCTCTAAGTAATCAATCTTTTTTAAAATTTTATAATGCTATCACTCGTATTGTCTGTATTTTTATTTAATCTAGGCATATCTGCTCTTTTTGGTAAAACAAATTCAGGTTTTTTAGGAGTAACTGGTCTTACTGGCTCTGGTGCTTGTTCTTTAGCTACCTGTTCTACTGGAGATTCTTGTTTTAGTTCATAGGTTTCTGGCTCTAATCGAGAGGCATAGTTTTCCGTTTCTTTCGTTTCTTCTCTAAATATATCTTCTCTTTCATTGTTTTTATATACAGAACTAAATACAGAAGGCGTTACTCTTCTTGGTGTTTCTCTTGCATCCGGTTCATAAGAAATTGGTTCTTCTTGATATTGCTCTTTGTTTCCTTCTTCTTGGTTACCAAAATCATATTCTTCGTTTTTCAAATCCATATAGGTAATTGGTTCTTGCTCAAAATTACTTTCTTTTTCTAAGGCTGAAAGATTAAATATATCGATATCATTATTTTTTTCTGGTTCTACCCTATATTCTTTTTGTTCAAATGCTTCTCTCTCCAAAGCAAAATCTCTATCCAAATCATCTTGTAAATAAGGTGTTTCCACTTCTGGTTCTTGTACCATTGATTCTATGACTGGATCTAGAACTTCTCTTTCGTCCAATGGTTCTGTCATTCTTGTATTTCTAAATTCATTTTCTAATGGTATAGTTTCTAATTCTTCTTTTTCTTCTTCTGTTGTATTTCGTTCTAATTCTTTGATTGCTTCTCTATTTTCTTCTATTTTTTGTAGTTCCCTTCTAGCTTTTTCATCTTTTTTACCAAAAAATAAAATGACTAAAAAGGCAAACGCTAAAATGGTAATTACTATAAATAAACCGATTCCAAAATAATTGTAACTATATAATTTATATAAAAAGTCCACTTTTGTCCACCACCTTTTGTATTCTGTAAATAGAATACCATATTCTACTTTACAAATCAAGATAAATGTTTTGTAAAGGATAAGTATGCCTACAACGAAAAACAAAGTACTTACATATACTTTGTCATTTGTTTCATTACTTGGTTTACTTGTTTTTGACTAGGTTTTCTTCCCATACTGCTCATCATGGCTTCTATCATTTTTTCATTGATGGGAGGATTTTTTTTCATGTATTTTTTCATTACCAATTGGGCAACAAAAAATCCAATAATTAAACCTACAACTAGTCCTGCTACAATTAATAAGATATCCTGTATCATTTTTTGTTTCCTCCTTTCTTTATTGTACTCTAAACGAGACTTTTTCTCAAGTTTTCTGAAATAGTCGTTCTAACCAAAAGTAATCTTTATTTTCAAAATCACAAAGAAATATATTCGGATATTCTTTTAAATCATTTAAAAATGTTGGTCTTATCACCGTACTTTTTAATAAAAGGAAATGTTTATGAACAATTAATTTTGATTCTTCCTTTTTATAAATATTATTCACTTGATGAATATTTTTGAACTTGGTATAGAAAAAATTATCTTGATATTTTTTAAAAATTTGAATATCCATATCTTTACTTTTTAAACGTTCTACCATTTGATAAAATAACTCTGCTCCTCTGTTAATTTCTGTGCGATCTATATTGTAGATATAAGACATCATTTTGTATAAATGATAAGGATTGTTTTTGGTAAGTCGTGCGTATTCGTCTTTAATTTTAAAGATATAGAATGTTCTCATACTTATTCACCTAAAACAAGTATATCGTAGTATTTTTTTCTAATTTGTCGAAAATGGTCGCTATTTTTCTTAATTCGTTAGGAGTCTTGCGACTTTCATTTTTAAGTTTTCATAGTCGTACCCACATTTTTTTAGTACTTCTTCTGGGGTACCACTATAACCAAAGTCATTGATTCCTATGATGTATTTTTCATCACTTACAAACAATCCCCAACTTAAAGGACTTCCTGCTTCTAATACGATTGTTTTTTTATTGGGTGGAAGAACACCTAATTGGTAGTTTTTGTCTGCTTTTAGGAAGAGCTCTCTACTAGGCATTGAAACAACGCGAATGTCTAAGTTTTCTTTTTTTAGTTCTTCTTTCATTTGTAGAGCCATTTGTACTTCGGTTCCTGTTGCGAGTAGAATGCCATCTAGTCTTTGCTCTTCTTTTCCTATGATGTATCCTCCTGCTGGAACGAGCTTGGCATTGGAATTTTGTAATTTAGGCATTTTGCTTTTGCTTAAAACAAGACTCACTGGTTTTTTGTTTTTGCAAATGTATTCCCAACACCCTAATACTTCGTTAAAGTCACAAGGACGGAATGTTATCATGTTAGGAATGCTTCTTAAAGAAGTTAGTTGTTCCACTGGTTCGTGCGTTGGACCATCTTGACCAATTGCGATAGAATCATGAGTAAAGATATAAGTAACTGGTAAATTCATAAGGGCAGTCATACGCATCGCTGGTTTTAAGTAATCACTCCATGTAAGCATGGTACTGCAGTAAGTTTTTAATCCTAATAAAGCCATTCCATTTAAAATAGCTGCCATGGCATGCTCACGAATCCCAAAGTTGATGTTTCTTCCTAAGGGATGCGCTAGACTATTGATGTGTGTATTTTCGATGTAGGCTTTTGTTGATGATGCTAAATCTGCACTCCCTCCAAGTAAGAATTCTGTTTTGCTTGCCACTATATTTAATATTTTATGATTGGTCATTCTTAATTCTTCCATATAGGTATCGTTGACACGATAATTTAAACTTTCAAATGGAATTATTACTTCTTTGTTTACAAGCATTCGTAAACAATTTATTAGTCGGTCATTCGCGGATGATTTTATTTTATTAAAGTAAGAAACATGTTCTTTGTATTTTTTTTCTATTCTTTCACTGATACATTTGTGAACATGTACTGTGGTGTCTTTTCTTACTTCAAAAGGAGCAACCGTAACATTTAACTTTCTTTTGATTTGAAAAATATCATCGTCTGTTAAAGGTGTACCATGTACTAAGCTTGTGTTTTCATTTCTGCTATCTTTTCCTAGTATGGTATTTATAATTACTAAGGATGGTTTTTTACTTTTTTTAGCACTTGTAATGGCTTTGTCAATGTTTTTTATGCTTGTTCCATCTTTTACAACTGTAGTGTAAAATCCCATAGCATCAAAACGAGATTCTACATCTTCTAAGAAGTCTGTATCAACACTTCCATCATTGGTCATTTTGTTGCAGTCATATAAAATCATAAGTTTGTCTAGTTTTTGTGTTCCTGCAAACGATGCGGCTTCGTAAGAAATTCCTTCCATCATGTCTCCGTCCCCACATAAGCAGTAAGTTCGAAAGTCAATTAATCCTTGCTCTTCGTCTTCACTTTTTAATAGATTTTCAATGTATCGCTCTCCAAAGGCAAAGCCTACTGCATTTGCAATTCCTTGTCCTAATGCTCCTGTTGTTATGTCCACTCCTGGTGTTACTCCATATTCAGGATGTCCTGGACATTTGGAATCTATAGAACGAAATTGTTTTAGGTCTTCCTTGGAAATATTAAATCCACATAAATGAAGAGTGGCATATAAAAGTGCACTTCCATGTCCTGCAGATAAGACAAATCGATCACGATTTAACCATTCCGGATTTTCAGGATTTATGTTTAAATGATGCACATATAAAGTATAAATGATTGGGGCAGCAGATAAAACAATGCCAGGATGTCCACTTTTTGCACTACTAATCATATCTAGTCCTAATGCTTTTATTTCATTTACTCCATTGGTATCGTTATTGTTCATAGTATCCCTACCTATTCTTCTTTCTAAGTATAACAAAAAAAAAGTACATTCGCAATTTTTTCTTTTTCTTCTTCTTGCTACTTTTTTCCTCTTTTCTAATTTACAAACAAATAAAAAAACCAATTATTTTTTCTCAAATAACTAGTTTTTTATTTTATATCCACTTTGCTTCCATGGCTTTTGCGTTTAAAATCATTTCTTTTTCTGTTAAAGCATCAAACAAATTGATATTTAAATTATTACATATCGATATTAGGACGAGGAATATGTCAGCAATTTTTGACTCGGAATTTTTGGTATTGTGATCTTTTAGAGAAATACGTACTTCACGGCCTAGTTCAATTACATTAAAGAACAAACGAAACATTTCACTATTGATGTCTTTTTTATCAAATGTATCTACATTTATTTTTTTTTCTACATAATTTTGAATCCTATCTAAACTGTCTTCTCTTCTTAAATTGTTTAATAATTCTTTTGTATTCATTATTCATTTACCTCCATTGCAATTCCATTGTATTTTTCCATTTGTTCTAATTGATTTAAATATTTGCATCTAGCATTTAATGCAAATACTCCAATAACGATAACCGAGTACAAAAGTATTGCTCCGCTGTATTTTGTCATTATTTTTTTCATTCTTCATTCCCTCTTTCTGCATTTACTTTAACACGTATATTTGTTCGTGTCAATAACTTTTGTGAACATTTGTTTGACTTTTTACAGATTGCATGTTACTATGATTATGGAGGTTAAGTTTAAATGAAAGAACTAACTACAAAACAAACAGAAGTACTAAATTTTATTAAAAAATATACAGCTATGCATGGCTATCCCCCTGCTATTCGAGAGATTTGTGCAGGTCTTGGTCTTTCTAGTCCAGCAACGGTTCATGCCCATGTTAAACGATTAGAAGAAGCTGGGGCAATTAAGACAAGCAATAATAAATTTCGTACAATCGAAATCTTAGTAGAAAATGAGTTTTTGGAAAAAGATGAAGAAGTTGTTAAGATTCCCCTTCTTGGAAAAGTGACAGCTGGAAGTCCTATTGAAGCTATTGAGCAAGCCAATGAATATTTTAATGTTCCTGCTGCTTTAATTCCTAGAAAAGAAACCGTCTTTGCTTTACATGTTAGTGGTGAATCCATGATTAATAAAGGTATTTTTGATGGAGATTATGTTATCGTTCAAAAGCAAAAGGTTGCTCGTAACGGAGATGTTGTTGTTGCTATGACAGAAGAAAATGAAGTGACTTTGAAAACTTTTTATAAGGAAAAAGACCATATCCGTTTGCAACCAGAAAATGATACAATGGCACCAATTCTTCTACCAAATTGTACTATCTTAGGAAAAGCCATTGGGTTGTATCGCCAGTTTTAAAGATATTCGTATCTTTTTTTGATTGGAAAAAGTTGTATTTGAACACAAAATTGTGTACAATGAAAATGTAAGTGTTACCAATTTGGATAACGCCTTACATTGTTGTGAAGACGCTATGCCTTTATCATGTAATCTATTTTATGTGGTTTTGGTCTAGCGTCTATTTTTCATATTAATCGTAGAATAACTACAATCAATAAGATAATTATTACTAAAAGAAGTAAACTCATTAAGCGTATATACTCTTGTTATACTCTCCGCCTCCTACGGTACCAAACCTCCCTAGTTCATTCTGGATGTAAGTACTAGCAGAATTTGTAGCAAGGCGCTACCATCTTGGTAACACGGGTTTCTATTATAATTGAAATGCTCTTATTTTCTAAGAAAAAACGTTCGCCAAATGTCGACAAACAAAAAAAGTCTCAATTTCTTACTTTTGAGATTTTTTTATGTAACTATTTCTTTTTTATCTAAACAACATAAAGGCCAAGAATACAATATAAATTGTAAGAACAATGGCACCATTGATTTTATCATTTTTTCCTGATTTTCCAGTTACACCACACGCCATCATTGCTAAATAACCACCAATTAAACCACCAACGTGTGCTGCATTATCTATTCCAGAAATCATAAATCCTAAAAATAGGTTCATAAGAATTAAAGGAATGATTTGTGCTCTTAATACATTTCCTAAATACAAACGATAATGATAGCCAAAGTATAAAATGCTTCCTAAAAGTCCAAATATTGCTCCACTCGCTCCAACAGAAAGATTATTTGAAAACAAACAAGACATTAAACTTCCACTGATTGCACTTATTATATACACAAATAGAAATTTCTTTTTGCCAATAAAGTTTTCAAGTTGAGAACCTATGACAGCTAGAGAATACATATTGACAAACAAATGAATAATTCCAGCATGTAAAAATGTTCCTGTTAAAAGTCGCCAAAATTCTCCTGATTTTATGGCTGGTGCAGAGACCGCTCCAAAGTTGTAAAGTGTTCTTCCATCTAGACTTCCACTTCCTAATACGTACGTTAATAAAAATAGAAAAGCACACAATGCCATTAATGTATAAGTAATAATGATTTTTTTTGGTTTAAATGTTGCTTCATAGATTTTATTGTTTTTTTCTGTTTTTTTATTAATGTCTTCTGTCACATTTATAATTAAATCTAAACCTTTGGTGTCTTTTAAAAGTTTGTTTTTTATTCCTGGAAAAAAGGGAATAATTTTTTTTGTTTCTTTGTCACTAACATCTTTTAAAATTACCGATTTAATGTGTTTGTCGTCCATCAATTCTACTTCTTCGTTGACATCTAGAAAAATATTAAAGGTGTCCATCGTGAAGGATACGGTTTTCTTTTTTATTTGACGCATGACATTTTTTATTTTAAAAAGATCTACAGCAAATTGTTCTTTGTTATGAATATAATTGGAATTGATACGAACAATTTTATATTTTGCTTCACTATTTTCTAACCATACTTCATCTTTTACTCCATTTACTATAATGGGAGTATAATTTTCTTCGGTTATAAAATAATGGACCAAACGCATGACGATTTCATCTTTTTTTGTTATTGTGATTGTATTCATTCTATTCTCCTTTAAGTACTATTATTTTAGTATACTTCATATTTTTAGTAAAGAGGTGATTCTTATTCTAACATTTTTCTTTACAATCGCTTTTATTTTTACTCATGTACTCTTGTTTTTTCCTATTCGTAAAATTGTTTTGTCTAAAAAAATGGATAATGATTTTTTGTTTATTTACCTCTCTAATTTATTATTGCTTGCTAGTTTTTGTTATTTTTTTATTTTAGAAAGTAATCTTTTGTTTTCTTTTTATATTTCTTTGATTTTAATGATTTTTTCTTATCTTTTTGTTTATCATATCAAAAATACTTTGAATGGCTATCAACTTCTTAGCTTGCCCTATTTTTTCTTGTGTGTTTTTACTTTTGCAAAGGTTTTAATTTTCTTTCTCTTCTAAGTTTTTTATAAAATTGCTAAAGTATTCGGGGAGTTCACTTTCAAAATGCATTTTTTCTTTGGTGATGGGATGAGTGAAGTCAATGGTTTTTGAGTGTAAAAATTGCCCTTGTTCTTTTGTTATTTGGTGACCATATACGGGGTCATTGTATACTGGATAACCAATGTATTGCATGTGTACCCGAATTTGATGCGTTCTTCCTGTTTCTAGTTCTAGACTTACTAAAGTATTTTTTGTATATCTTTTTAAAACTGTAAGATACGTTATTGCATGTTTTGAATTTTCTGCTGTAACTTTCATTTTTTTTCTTTCTTTTTTGTCTCTACCAATCGGCGCATCTATTTTGGCTTTGTTGTGAGGAAATACACCATTTAAGAGTGCCACATATTGTCTTTTTACGTTGTGATTCTTGAAATCTTCTGACAAGATTGTATGAGATTGATTGGTTTTCGCAACCAACATAAGGCCTGAGGTATCTTTGTCTAGACGATGCACTATCCCTGGTCGTTCTTCTCCATTCAAATCACTTAAATTTTGGGTATAGTATAAAAGTCCATTGGCTAAGGTATTTGTTTCGTTTCCACTTCCTGGATGAACTACTACTCCATTCGGCTTATTGATAATGATAATGTGTTCGTCTTCATAGATAATATTCAATTCCATTGGTGTGGGTGAGATATCGGTTGTGGCAACATATTCTTTTACGATTTCTATGGTATCTTCTAGTTTTACTTTGTAACTTGCTTTACTAGGTTTGTCATTGACTAAAATATTTTCTTGTTCAATCATTTTTGTGATAATACTTCTTGAGTAATCTAAGTGTTCACTTAAATATTTGTCTAAGCGTTCGTTATTTTTATTGTTTACTACGATTTTCATTTTTGTCTTCTCCTTTTAGTATAGCAATGGTTAGAAGAAATACTCCTAGAACAATAGCGATATCGGCAAAATTAAATATGGGATATTGGTAATGGCCAAATTGAAAAGATAGAAAATCTCTAACATACCCTAAAAAAATTCGATCAATTAGATTGCCAAAAATTCCTCCAATTAAAAGTCCAAAAGCTAAATTGTTTCTTTTGTTGGTTTGAAAATTGTACATATAACGAGCCAGAATAATTAGTGCAACTATGCTTGCTATAATCAATATTTCTAATTTGTAATTAAAAAGACTCCATGCTGCTCCATAGTTTTCTATACAATGGATAGAAAAAAAGTTTTTTATTAAATTCATTTTTCCATTTATTCCTATAAATGTGGAAATTAAAATTTTTGTTAGTTGATCAATTAATAACGTAATAACAGAGACTGCAAATATTTTTCTATTCATATTTATCGCCGCTTCCTAGAGTATTATAACAAGGTAAGAATTAGATTTCAACCAATATTACATCTTCTCCTATTTTCTTTATTTGTCCCATACTAATACTTGTTTCTCCGGTTGGACCAAAAAAACGAAAGAAACGTTTTGGTTCGACAATAAAGTATTTTATGGTTCCGTTTTCTTCTAGTTCAATATCAACAATTCGACCTAGTCTTCGTCCATCTATCATGCTTACCACATCTTTGATTTGTAAATCTGAAACACGCATTTTACCACCTTTATAAAAAATATGATGGAATGGAAAATAAAGAACTTTTATTGATTCTTCCTCCACTATTTTATAAAAAAAAGAAGATTACTCTTCTATAATTCCATAGACCATTCCAATATTAGTTGGAACAATATATTTTGCTTCTATATGTTCTGCTACTACTAATACAAATGCACACATGGCACGAGTAGCATTCCACCAATTTGGATCTTCTACTCTACTTTTAATTTCATTCAAAGAGATTTCCTGAAAATATCTAATGGTTTCTTTTGTTCTTGTCACCCTATCCATCATCACTGGAGCAAGATTATCTTCATAACACGTATTTTCTTCATAAAATATTCCAGAAAGTCTTGCAAACTTTTCGTGTGCTCCACCAGCAAGTATTAAAATATTCGCTTTTTCTTTTGGCAAGTTTAATCTTTCTTTAATATATTTTTTTACCTCTTCTAATGAAGACATGGCAATATCATCATTTAAGTCTGGAAATCTTTCTAGGACATCCATAACACCGATATTTGAATTTACTTTTTCTTTTATTCCATTATCGAAAAGAGCAATTTCTGTAGAACCCCCTCCACCAATAAAAACGCAAACTTTTTCTTTTACTTTTTTTGTAGCTCCTAAAACAGTGAAATCTCCTTCTTCTTCTTGAGAAATAATGTGAAATTCAAGTCCTGTTTCTTTTTTGAATCTATCCAAAAATTCTTCTTTTTCGGCTTCTTTTAATTCTCTAAAAATACTTGTTCCACAAACGTATATATTTTGATATTCTTTCCGTAACTCGTTTATAATGCTAATTAAATCTTCTAAGTCACTAGTTCTTAATTTTTTATCTTCTTGGTAATGCTTTTTAAAAAATATGGTTTTTTCTTGTATTCGTTTTACTTTTTCTCCATCGTATTTGTCTATTTTGGTAACGGTAGAACCTACTTCTACTATGATTTTATTCATCTTCTTTCCTTTCGCTATTTTGTTCCTGTAGATCCAAAACCATTACTTCCTCTTTCTGAATCTTCCAAATCTGTTACTTCTTTAAAATTAGCTTTTAAATAAGGAGTAAGAATCAATTGAGCAATTCTTTCATTTGGTTCAATCGTTTGTTCTTTTTCTCCATGATTATGGATTACCACCATGACTTCTCCACGATAATCGGAGTCTATTACTCCAACTTTGTTGGCAGGTGCTAAATCTCTTTTGGAAGCTAGTCCGCTTCTTGCATAAATAAGTCCTGCGTATCCAGCTGGTATTTCTAATGAAATCCCTGTTGGAACCATTTTTGTTTCATGCGGAGCAAATATCATCTCTTCTTCTATACACGCATAAAGGTCTGCTCCTGCGGCATTGTCTGTTCCATAAGTTGGAATTTTAGCTGTCTCTTTTACTTTTTTTATTTTTACTTCTTCTATTAACATCTACATGCACCACTTTCTATATTGTTTAATTCTTTTGTTTCTGTCAAATTTGAATTGTCTATGTATAAAACAATTTCTCCTTTTTCTAAAGACTTTTTGACATCGATGATTCTTTGATTGGAACTTCCTACGTAATGTAGCTTTTCATTGGCAAGCTTTAAAATAAATCTTCCTTCTAGTAAAACATCAATATTTTCTAAAATTTCTTTTAAATGTTTGTCTTCTTTTAATTGACTCATTAATTCTTCCCATGTATATCCTGTGTAAGACCAAATGGTTTTGGTTGGATATAACTTTTTGACATTGGTAACTAAGTCTCGAATTGTTTTACGATTTGCTAGAAAGAGAGGATCTCCTCCTGAAAGAGTGAGTCCACTGCACCAATCGGCTTCTAATTCTTTGTAGATTTCTTTTATTGCATCGTCATCAAAATCTAACCCATCCTTTTCATCCCAAGTTAGGGCATTTTGACAAGCTGGACAATGATGGATACATCCACTTGTCCATAGTACTACTCTTAATCCTTCTCCATTTAACATGTCTGCTTTTGTTATGTTATGGTATTTCATGTGTTTTCCTCCTTACATTGAAAGTCTTTCTGCAATTTCTACCATTTTTGCTTTATTGAGTCTAGTATCACCGTGTACTCTTGAGTAAGACAAGTAGCCATTCATACGGTCAATTTTTGTAAGGTCGGAACTGCCACATTTCGGACAAGTATCCATATCTAATTCTTCATGTCCACAATTACTACAATAGGCTAAAGATAAATTGACTCCTTCGTAGAATCCTTTTTCCATCGCTCTTTCTATATAAGTAATCATTGCTTCTTTGTTGTAATTTAAATTGTATCTTACATACTGAATTCTTCCGCCACGGAAAAGGTCCCAAAATCTGCCTTCTAAATCTTGTTTTTCGATTCCACTTATGTCTTCCCAAACACCACAGTGGAAAGAATTGCTTACATATTCTCTTGAAGAAACCCCTTCTATTACTCCATATTTTTTTCGGAATAATTCTACTTGTAAACCACATAAATTTTCTGCTGGTGTACCATAAATAGCATAAAGAATGTTGTCTTCCTTCTTGAATTCCTGGATTTTTTCATTGATGTATTTCATGACATCCAAAGCAAATTGCCCATCTTCGACGATTGTTTTTCCATTGAATAGGACTTGTAGTTCATTTAAGGCAGTAATTCCAAAAGAAGCGGTTGATGACTTTAATAGTGGTTCTATGTTGTCATTTGGCTTTAAACGCCCTTTATAAAAGCCGCCTTCACAATAGCCTAGTGGATTGGTACTTGCTTTTTTCTTTCCTAAATAGTTGTAGGTACGAATATGAATTTTACGAATCATTTCTAGATAGTAATCCAATACTTCATAAAAATCTTTTTGTTCTTCTCTGGCTTTTGCTAAAATCATCGGTAAATGAAGGGAAACAGCTCCAATATTAAATCTTCCAATGAATACAGGTTTGTCGTCTTTGTCTGCTGGTTCAAATCCTCCTCTTTCAAAGTAAGGACTTAGAAAAGCACGGCACCCCATAGGACTAACGACACGTCCATATTTTTTATACATTTCTGGTACATATCCTTCTCCTGTTAGGGATAAGTAATCTGGATACATCGTTTTGGAACTACAATCAATTGCTATTAGGAAATTTTCACGAAGTTCCTTTCCTTCTCCATGTAAATTTTTATCATATAAGAATACCAATTTAGGGAACAACGTCGGTTTTCTAAAGCCTTCTTTCCCTTGGCCTTTTTGATGGGTTTCTAAAATAGTTTTTGAAATCATACGCCCAAAACGTGTGGTATCGATTCCAAAAGTAAATGTTACAAACGGATAGTCTCCTCTTGATGACCCTACACTATTTAATTTGTATTCAATTCCTTGGTATCCTTGTTCACATTCACGACGCGTCTTTTTTAGGGCATAGCTTTCCGCTCCTTCTGAATCTGCATCTTCTCCTTTAATACTCAAATATTCTTGGTAATATTTTTGGTAAGTTTTTTCAGCATAAGGAGCGAGTATGGTATCGACTTCTGGAACAGTGAACCCTCCGTATTGCATGGCTGCGGTATTAATGATGACATCGCCCATAACATCAAAGGCAGTGTCTAAAGTCTTGGGTTCATTGTACCAAAGATTTCCCATTTCAAAACCATCTTTCATGACAGCTCCGACATCACACAAGCAACAATTCATCGTATCTCTTCTTGCACTCATATCATGAACATATATGTAACCGTCTTCACAAGCTTCTACTTCGGCGGTAGTTAAGAAAAATTTTTTATATAATTCTTTGTTTAAAGATCCATATACTAAACTTCTTTGTGTTGCAACTAACGCACTATCTGTATTCGAGTTTTCTTTGTCTCCAATGTAATTAATGGCTTGGGCTTTTTTGTAAACTCTGTCTAAAATATGGACAAATTCTTTTTTGTAATTTCTATATTCCCGATAACTTTTTGCTACCAGTGGATTTACTTGTTCTAAAGCTGCTTCTACACAATTATGAATTTGCTGTACTTCTGGGTTGGTTGTTTGTGTTTCTAAAAATTCTAAAACAATGGATACTACTTCGTCTTCTGCTTCTGGTGTAAGCTCTACCATTACTCTTTCTGCACTTTTACGAATAGCGATTTTTATTTTCTCGGCATCAAAATCTTGTTGATTCCCATTTCTTTTGATAATTTTGATTTTTTCAGCAATTGCTGTGTCTTTTTTATTCATTTTCTCACTCCCACTCTCTTTATCATTACATCCATTTTAGCATTTCTATTTTTCTGGTTCTGTTGCAATTGCAACTTTTTTACACTTTTGTTATACTTTTTTTAGAAAGATTTTTAGGAGGCCCGAATTTATGCAGAATTTTAGCCAAAAAAAAATTGACGATTTACATATTGAAGTCATGTCGAATTGTGTCAATGTAAAGAAGAAGTCTTTTCAGACCGGAGAATATATTTTAAGTTTTGGTTTGCGTCAAAAAATGATTGGTTTGGTCGAAAGCGGAAAAGCCGATATCGTACGCGTTGATGTTGACGGGAACGAATCTGTAATAAAAACATTGACTCCAGGAAGTATATTTAATGACGCGTTTTCTTGTTACACAACCAATTCTGTTTTTGTTATTAGTCGCACGATTACAGAAATTTATTTTATTGATTATCCTCAAATTCTTACGAATTGTTTAATGGGGTGCAAATATCATTCTATGATGGTACAAATGATAGTTCATCTTTTTACTGAAAATAGCATTTCGTTAAATGAAAAGATTGAAATTTTAAGTTATTCTAAAATTAGAGAGCGCATTCTTGCTTTTTTACATATTGGTATAGGTAACAATGAAACTAATTGTTACAAGCTTCCTTTTTCTATTTCTGAATTTGCAGAATTTTTGTGTGTTGATCGTAGTGCTTTAATGCGGGAACTTAAAAAAATGGAGGAAGAAAATATTATAAAAAGAGAAAATAAAACGATTATTTTATTAGACGTTTTACACTATTAATGGCATTTTTTTCGATTCTTGAAACTTGGGCTTGTGATATTCCTAAAGATTCCGCGATTTCCATTTGGGTTTTGCCGATGATAAATCGCTCTAATAGTACATTTCTTTCTCGTTCTTTGATTTTATTTATGGCACGTCTTAGAGATATCATTAAATCTTTGTCTTCTCGCATGTCTTTTTTGTCAGCAATTTGGTCAAGCAAATAAATGGTGTCTCCTCCATCATTGTAAATGGGTTCAAAAATACTCATGGGTTCTTTTAAACTGTCTAGGGCGAAGTTGATTTGGTATTCTTCTATATTTAATTGTTTCGCAATTTCTGCGTTCGTTGGTTCTGTTCCATGACTTTTTAAATAGTCTTCTTTGAATTTGATTATGGAATAAGCTAAGTCTTTGATGCTTCTACTTACTCGAATGGAGGTGTTGTCACGTATGTATCTTTTGATTTCTCCAACGATTAAAGGACATGCATAGGTAGATAGTTTTAAGTTATAAGATAAGTCAAAGTTGTCAATGGCTTTTATGAGTCCTATTACTCCTACTTGGAATAAGTCATCCATGTTGTATTTTTCTTTGTTGAATCGTTTTAATACACTTAATACTAGTTTTAGGTTTCCTTCTACTAATTTTTCTTTGGCACTTTCGTCGCCATTTTGGTATTTTTCGAATAGTTCTTTTGTTTCTTTTGCTTTTAATACTTTGATATCGTTTGTGTTTACCCCTGTGATGTCTACTTTGTATTTGCTCATTAAATAAAGCTCCTTTCATAGTTGTTTTGCTATGAAAAGAGCTTTTTTATTCAAAAAATGCTATTTTTTATTCATCGATTGCAATTCGATAAGGATTCTCTTTTGTTCCTTCTCCATTTTTGTATCGTATTTCTTCTTTCAAATAAAAACTTGGTCGAACTCCTGTCTGCACTCCGTAAACATTGGCTCCATTCACATACGTTTTGTTTATGTACCAAGCATGGTCATAGTCACTTACATGAGTAATGGTCCATTCACTTCCTTTCGAAAGCCATGATAAAGATTCATACTCGTTTCTTTTTTCATATATCGAATTGTTTTGGTAGTTACTTCCTATCGAATACCCATAATCACTTGGATACATCAAACCTATATTTGCATTATAAGCAATTAAATGGTTGGTTCCCACTTTGTTTCCTCTTTCGGCTTTATAAAATTGATTTGGGGTATGAGTCGTGTAGCTTCCTTGGGGCAATGCTCCTAAATACCATTTGGCTGGACTGATTCCTTTTTGGTAATTTCCAAGACTATCCCAGAACTGTGTATTTAGTGTGTTTTTTAAAGTACTATTTTCCCAATAATTATTATTAACATATACATTTACATTCCCATCATTGTGCCAATAATATTGACTATTCCAATTTGTTGCTTTTATTAATTTTACTCGATTTTCATATTGTCCATTCGTACTACTTTGTGTAGGAATAACACCGATGATTCGGTATAAATTTTCTTCTGGACAACTTTCTAAATCACTACCAAAACATACATAATTATTCGGATTTTTTCCAACATAGCGATAGTCACTATTTGCATTGTTTCCTGTTTGAGTGGTTTCTTCGTGACTCATTTTTTCTATGGAAGGGTCCGATTCACTTAAATCAATTAAAAATTTACTAAATTTAGATTGAAAGGAAAGCATGCATGTTGTTTTGCTTGTATTCAATTGACTAATAGTAATGTTCCAGTTTTCTGCATCCCAAATGGCACTCGCACCATGGTCACATTCGATTTTTTCTATTGTATAACCATCCTCTTTTTTAGGAAATTGATTTGTTTTTTCACCATTTATTAGTACTGCTAATTCAATATCCCCATTTTTAGAAAAGGTAGGCACTTGGCCTCTTAGGACATTGAATGTCTTTTCTTCTTTATATAAAGCAAATGTTTTGTATAGTGTTATACTTCCTATAACAATTAGTATCCCTAGTATAGAACCAAGTACTACTTTCTTTTTTCTTTTGTTTTTACTAAACCTTTCTAATCCTTCTGGTTTACTTAATATACCCCCCCCCCAGACGAATTCGACTGGTTGGGAGGATGTTTTTTATCTTTTTCATTTCATCTCTCCTCTATTTTCTATAGTCATTATAAAGTTTTTATAAAAAAAAGACAAGTTGATTTGCTAATTTTTAACTTGTCTTCTTCTTTTTTTATTCCTTCATTCTTTCCAAGCACCATTTTTAAGTTTTTAATAAATTTTTTAAATTTTTAATCACTTTTTTTTCGATTCTGGAAATATAAGACTGGCTTATGCCTAACATTTCAGCTACTTCTTTTTGAGTATATTCTTCCGTATTGTTTAGTCCATAGCGAAGAATCATGATTTGCTTGTCTCTTTTGTCTAGTTTGTTTAGTTCTTCTGCAAGCATGCGTTTGTCCATGGAGCTTTCAAATTCTTTAATTACAATGTCTTCTTCTGTTCCCAATACATCTTCTAAGTGTAATTCATTTCCTTCGGAATCAAAATTTAGAGCATCTTCAAAAGAAATCTCTGTTTTTCTTTTTTTGTTTTTTCTTAGAAACATTAGAATTTCATTGGCAATGCATCGTGAAGCATAGGTGGCTAGTTTGATGTTTTTATCTATTTTGTATGTATTGATTCCTTTGATTAATCCAATGGATCCGATGCTTACTAAATCTTCAATGTCATAGCCAGCACTTTCGTATTTTTTTGCCAGAAAAACGACGAGTCTTAAGTTGTGTTCTATTAAAGAATCTCTTGCACTTTCGTCCCCTTCTTTTAAACGAATAAGTAAAGAAAGTTCTTCTTCTTTACTTAGTGGGGGTGGTAATTTATCGGAACTTCCGACAAAGAAAGCTTGGGAATACTTCTGTTTTAACCATAGTATTAGTTTTTTGATTGCATTCATGTTAAATCCTCCATTAATTTATTATTTAATATGCATTCTACTCCGTCCAAATGAAATTTTTTGTCACTTATTCCGAGAAGATAATTTTTATATTTTTTATTTTTGATTTCTATCCATTCAGGTTTTAAACATTTTAAGAGATTGTTGTTGTTTAAACTTTGAAAGGGTACATAGTAAAAATTTATATTTTCTTCTTTGATGACTCCTTTTTCAAGCAATAGGATAGGTTTATTGGTGATAGGGTCTATGAGTTTATTTCCCGTATCTAAAAAACCACGCAGATGGTACTTTTTTCCGTTTTTTAAAGCAATCGAAACTTCATAAGTTAAATTAAACGTTGCTTTCATTTTTTTTGCCTGTCTATAATAAATATATAGAATAAAAGGAGAAATTATGAACAAAAACATGGCATTTATATTTAAACCTTTATTGATAAAAATTAGACCAATGTGGGTATGAGAAAATTCTAAGTTGAGGTAATAAAGAAATCCTCCTAAAATGACACTTATCATATAAAAATAACCCAAGTTGTTTAAAAAAAATTTTAAGTCTTTGTATCCAAATGCTACGAGTAACATAAGAGTAGCAATCCCTATTTTCAATAGAAATAAAAGAACGGAGTTTATATTCCAAAATAAAAAAAGAATGGATAGACTTCCTAGCAAAGCTGCAAGGATGATTCGTTTTAAGGAAGCATTTCTTTTTAGGACAAAAGAGGTTGTAATTAGCAAAAGAAAGTCTAAATATAAATTTAATAGAAACACTAAATCTACATAGACTTTCATAGTATCACCCAAAAAAAGTATATAAAAAAACAACAGCAAATTCTGTCGTTTTTGGTTTTCTTTTTTTAAAATCCGTTGTGATTTCTCAAGAATGGTGGAATATCGTATTCTGTATCTAAATCTTCTTCGTATCTTCTTCTTTTGGATTTACTTTCTTCGCTGTATTTTGGAACCGTTTCTTCTCTTCCACTTCCACTATTTTTTCCGTCAAAACCAGTTGCTATTACAGTAACAATCACTTCATCGGTTAGATTTGAGTTTGGAATGGCACCAAAGATAATGTTTATATCGTTGTTGGCTGCAGAACGCACCGTTTCAACAGCATCTTCGATTTCAAATAAAGTTAAAGAATCTCCACCTGTGATATTGATGATGGCATCTGTTGCTCCTTCGATGGTTGTTTCTAATAAAGCACTGGATACCGCTTGCTCTGCTGCTTCCACAGCACGATTGTCTCCAACACCCATACCAATTCCAATTAATGCAGTTCCAGATTTTTCCATAACTGTTTTTACATCCGCAAAATCTAAGTTAATAATACCTGTTACAGCAATTAAATCGGATATGGATTGTACACCTCTATGTAGTACGTTGTCTACTTCTTTAAATGCATCTTGAAAACTTGTTGTTTTATCAATGATATCTCTTAAACGGTCGTTTGGAATGATAATCAAAGTGTCCACATGTTTTTTTAGTTCTTCTAATCCAACAAGAGCATGTTCCATTCTTCTTTTTCCTTCAAAACGGAATGGTTTTGTTACAATCCCAACAGTCAAAGCACCTAAGTCTTGAGCAATTTCTGCTATAATTGGTGCTGCTCCTGTTCCAGTTCCTCCTCCAAGACCACAAGCAATAAAGACCATATCTGCACCACGAATTGCTTCTTCAATGTCTGCTTTGTTTTCCAGTGCTGCTTCTCTTCCTACTTCTGGATTGGATCCTGCACCACGTCCACCTGTGATGTTTTGACCAATTTGGATTTTGTGTGGAGCTTTTGAAGCATCTAGTACTTGTTTGTCTGTATTTACAACATAAAACTCTACACCTTGTACTCCTTCTTCAATCATTCGATTTACAGCGTTACAGCCACCACCACCTGCACCAAACACTTTTATTTTAGCGATTGGATTTATTTTTAATCCGTTACTTATTCCGTCCATAACACACTCTCCTTAATTATCGAAAAAATATCCAAATAATTTTCCAAGTATAGAATTATCTGATATATTGATTTTTTTATGTTTTCCACTTAGCTCTTCTTGTTCATCAAAACTAAATATGGAAAAGTCTTTTTCTCTTAGTTTTAATTTGTTGTCGTAGTTTTTTATTAATCCTAGACAAGCTGAATACTTATTGTTTCGAACCCCTATTTCACGCATTTTGGCTAATTTAGCAAATTTACCAAAGACACTTTCTAAGGTAAGTTCGAAATCAGGCATTTCGCTTACGCCACCCGTTAGTATTATATAATGAATTTCTTTTTTTGTTAAGTGATTAATTTCTCTTTTGCATATGTTTAGTATTTCTTCCAAACGACTCATCATGATTTCACTTAGTTCGTACTGGTTTACTCCTATGTTTTCACCTAACTTATTAGTAACAAAAGACACTGCTGAAGCAGAAGCCATTCTTTTGTGGGCAAGACCTAAATTTTCTTTCAAACTCCTAGCATCATTTTTTGTTACCTTATATATAAATGATATATCATTATCGATATTTTGTCCACCCATTTCTATAATTTGTGCATTCGTTAAGACTCCTTTTGTGAATATGGAAATAGTGGTGGTTGCCTCTCCTATATTGATAATAGCACCAGTCTGTTCTAACATTTTGTCATTTTTTAGACTATAAAAATCTCCTATAGAAGTTAAAGAAGTATCAATAACTTCTATTCCTAGCTTTTCTAAACAATCCACAAAAGGGACAACTATATCTCTTGGAACTAAAGTGACTATTGTTTTTACTGTCAATTTATTGGCCATTCGATTCAATGGATTATTTACCACTTCCTCGTCATTTATCTTGAAATTTGTAGGAACAATGTTGACAATTTCAAACTCTCTTGGAATTCGATTATAAATAGAAGCTTGCATAGCTCTTACAATATCAATTCCATGAATTATTTTTTCTTCATTTGTAATTGTTGTGCTTCCTTCGCTTACTAAAAATTCAGTATGATAGCTTGGAATTGCAATCGCTATTTTTTTTATTTTTAATCCTAATACATCTTCCGCTTTTTTTAATGTTGTTTTTATTACTGGAGCAATTAATTCTTTATTGGTTATTATTCCTTTTTTGATTCCTTTGCTTTCTGTTTCTGCCACTGCTAAAACATTAACTTTATTTTTTATCATTTCAGCAACAATTAGTTTAATAGAATTGGTTCCTATATCCATACTTGCTATTATTTTTCTCATACGTATGCTCCTATTTTTACTAAATACAATTATATAAAACTTGCAAAAAAAACACAAGAAAATTTTGTTTGTCAATTTAGAAATAAAAAAAGCTAGACGGTTTATTTTCTAACTATTTACAAACAGATATGATACGGGTTTTCTCTTGTTCCATCACCATTTTTATATTGTACATCTGCTTTTAAATAAAAGGTGGGTCGAACTCCCCATACATTCACAGAGTTTGCAACTTCATTTGTACCTAAATATCCCTTCGAAGCAATATTCCAAGCATAAATATATTCATGCTTCCGCTCTGGCATCATGGTCCATTCATAATACTTATTTTCTAGCTGATACAACCATGCATTGTATACATACTGTCCTGCATTATCCCGAATAGAAACTGTAGGATCTGTATCTTTTGCAGAATAACCATAATCACTTGGATACATGAGTCCTATATTGGCTATCATGTAGGGAAGGCCTCCATTAAAGCTCCCAAATAATCCTCTTTCTATATTATAAAATTGTAGAACAGTATAGGTAGTTGCACTTGCATAGGAAGGAGCTCCCAAATACCATACAGCAGGACTTATATAGTTTTGGTATTCTCCTAAACTACTCCAATAGACCCCATTTAATACTCTACTTTGCAAAACACTTCCTTGCCACTGATTGTTTGCACTACTATTCCACATATAACCTTTTCCTGACCCTCCAGCAGCTGGATAGGTCGCATTGGTATCTTTTAGTAATCCACTTTCTTCTTCTGTATAATAGTTTGCTTTAATTAGTTTTACTCGATTTTCATATGCTCCATCCATAGTACTTTGGGTTGGGATGACTCCAATCACTCGATATAAATTGTCATCCGTACAATTCTCACTACATCCAAAATAAACATAATTATCTGGGTTAGATCCAACATATCGATAATCTTCTAATGCTGGTGTCTGTTCTGTTTTTTCATGACTTACCTTTACTACATTACTACTACTCTTACTTA